>CANQGC010000227.1 GCA_947600345.1 uncultured Clostridia bacterium | reverse complement strand
GATGCTCGCGCCCTCTCCCCGGATTCGAGCCTTGCCGACTTCTATGGTGAATACATCGGATCACCTGCGCTGCGCACCGCCCATCAGGATAACGACCGCGCCGTCTGGGAGGCATATGGAAGGGCTTGGAGAATCGGCAAGGAGAACGATTGCGTCGCCTATCTGATGCAACTATATCAAACCTTGACGAGAGCGGGAGATAAGAAAAAATAACCACACATTGTTGCTTATCACAGATTAACCCCAAGCGTCGTAAAGTAAATTTAAACGGCAAAAAAAGATAGAAAACAGCCCAAAATCCCGATATATCGAGGTTTTGGGCTGTTTAGATATGGCCTGGCACAATTCGCTGCCGCGCGCAATTTGAATTGTGCGAAGGGCGCGCGGAACTCTGGGGGCGGGAGGCGCTATGCCTCGGTGCGGCTCATTTTGCACCACATGGCCCAGCCGTAGCAGGCGTTGAGCAGGTAGATGGCCCACATGGCGGTCATGATCAGGTCGCCCGCGATGGCCCACATGGCCACCGTGATGACGTCCACCACGATCCAGAGCAGCCACTGCTCGCGATAGCGCGCCACCATCAGCGCGTTGGCCACCACGGAGAACACCGTGCTCATGCTGTCCAGCAGCGTGGCGCTGCCGCCCAGCGCGTCCAGCACCAGCTTGTAGGCGAACACGGCCGCCACGCTGGCGACGCCCCAGAGCAGCACGAACCGCGGGGCCATGCGCTTGCCCTCCACCTGGCCGCCCTCCCTGTCGTAGTGCCGGCTCCAGACGTACATGCCGACGAACTGCGTGGGCAGGTAGTACAGCGTGTTGAGCATCACCTCGCCGTAGTAGCGGTTGATGAAGGCGATGGCGATGTAGCCCAGTATGTTCACGAAGCCCCAGTAATACTGGCTCCGCTTGCCGCCCGCGCAGAGCACCACGCAGAACACGCCGCAAATCGCCGCCAGCGAATCCACCGCGATGTACCACCAGGGCTGCGCGCGGTTCGTCAGCGCGAAGTACGCCGTGAAGGCGATGATCGCCAGCACCTCGAACCACTGGAACGGCGTCATGTAGCCGCGCAGCTTCCTTGCGAGCTCCGTCCGCTTCATTGCTCATTTCCTCCCTTCAGCAGCGCGTCCACCCGCTCGACGGATTGCCGGAAGCGGCTCTCGTAGTCCCCGGAGATCGGGACCAGCGAAAAGCCGTGGCGCTCGTAGAGCGCTCGAATCTGCTGCGAGTATTTCTCCCGGTCCGCGGCGATGATCTCGCTGCGGTCCCCGTCCTGCACGAAGTCCACGTCCGGCTGCAGGAACAGGATCAGGTCGTAGCGGTTCAGCGCGGCGATTGCGTCCGCCAGGCGCAGGTTGGCATCCTGCCCGCCCTCGCCCAGGAAGTGCAGATAGAACAGCGTGGTCAGGCAGTCCGTATCCTCAAAGAGCACCCGGTTGGCCCGCTCGAGCAGGGCGATCTCCCGCTCCTTGTGCTGAAGCAGTATGTCGGTGAAGTCCCCCGGGATCATCCACCGGTCCGTGCCGGAGCGCTCCGACAGGTCGCGGCCCACCTCCTCCAGCCAGCAGGTGTTGTAGTGCCGGGCCAGGCTGATCGTCAGCGTGGATTTGCCGGTGCTCTCGCCGCCGACGATCAGCACCCGCTTGGCGTAGTACGGCCGCACGAAGTGCGGCAGCATGTCCCAGCACGCGATGGGATCGCGGCGGATGCGCGTGGAGGAGATGCCGTCCCGGGGCAGTATGACCAGCTCCGCCTCCGGATAGCCCTTCGCCCAGAAGCTGTCCGCCCCGTAGTCGCTGCCGCAGAAGACCGCGTCGATGGGCTCTCCCGCGAACGCTCTCACCGCCTCGGCGTCGGCGCTCCACATTTCCTGCGAATAGGCTTCCTTGCTGCCGGCCTCGTCCTCCAATACGAACAGCCGCACGTGGGGCAGGTGCCGGACGGCCTCGTACACCCAGCGATAGCGCTGGCGGATGTCGATCTCCTCCCGGTTCACGCCGCGGCTGAGCACGACGATCAGCCGCCTGCAGCGGTTCGCCGCCGTCAGTATGCAGCGCACGTGGCCCATGTGCAGCGGATTGAAGCTGCCTCCGTAGATGCCGCAGTTGTATCGCTTACCGCTCATGCGCGCCTCCCATTCCTACTTCCACAGCTCCAGCCAGCGGGAGCGCTTGCCGTCCCCCTGCCGCGCGCCGCTCAGGCCCAGCAGCGTGCCGTTGTGCTTGATGAAGGCGTGCAGCTCCGGCGCGTCCTCCTCGGCGAGCGCGCGCTTCACGGCCTCGCGGTTCAGCTCCATCAGCTGGCGCAACCCCATCATGGTGAATTCGTCGCTGTGCAGGCGCAGCATCGCGAGCACCACGCGCTTCAGCTTCGCCATTTCTTCCTGCGCCAGCGCGCCGTCGGCCGGGCACGCCTTCAGGAAACCGCAGCGCTGCACCAGGCCGTTGACCAGGTTGCGCAGCTGATCGGGCTTGCCCGGCGCCGCGACCTTGCCCGCCAGGTAATCGTCCACGGAGATCAGCCGATCCTGCTTCCTGCACCACTCGATGAACTGCCGGCCCTGGCTCTCGCCCACGTTGCCCATGATCTTGTGGGCGATCACGGCCTTGCTCACGTCGGCGTCCATCTTCAGGATCTCGCTGACCCGGTCCCAGGAGCGGGGCGTGGCGAACACCATGCTGTCTCCGGCGGCGGACTGGGTGTGCAGCGCGTCGGGCTTGTCCGTCAGATAGTCTACCACCCACTGGTGCACGCCGAAGGGCAGGGCGTAGTCGTTCTTCCAGCAGTCGAAGTCCACGTCGATGTAGTGGATCTCGAAGCGGTCCGCCAGCGGCCCGGCCAGGCGGATGTACACGCCGTCGTCGTCCTCCCGGTTGCCCAGCGCCACCACCAGCGTGCCCTCCGGCAGGTGATACTGGCCGATGCGCCGGTCCAGGATCAGCTGGTAGGCCGCCACCTGCACGCGCTTGGGGCAGGAGGTGATCTCGTCCAGCAGCAGAATGGTTCGCGGGCCGTCGCGCTGCTCGTCCGGCAACACGTCGGGCGAGAGCCACACCGTCTTGGTGCGGTCGGCGTTGGGATAGATCAGGCCGCCGATCTCCACCTCGCTCATCTGCGCCAGGCGCAGGTCGATCACCTTGTAGCCGTACTTCTTGCCGATCTGACGGATCAGCTGCGACTTGCCCACGCCGGGCGCGCCCAGGCCGAGAATGGCGTGGCGCAGGTTGTGGGCCAGGTTGAATTCGACCGTTTCACCGAATTCCCGAATGTTCATAAAACTCCTCCTCAAAGCGAAGCGATCTTGCCGTACTTCTTGAACGGCGCGAGGTCGGTCTGCCCGCTGGACAGCACTAGCATGGTCCTCTCCTTCAGGGAGCGCAGCGCGCCCTCGTCCTTCAGCGCGCCGAATTCGCCGTCGGTCAGGATCAGCAGCACGTCCGGCCGAAGCCTCTGCGCCCGGATGTAATCGTATACGCAGTTGATGTCCGTGCCGCCGCTGTGTCGCGGCAGGCAGTCCTTGAGCTGCTTCTCGCTGTCGATGCCCCTGTACACGTCCGTCACCCGGGTATCCCAGTAGGCGATGTTCATCGTCGTGTGGAAGTCGTGGAGTATGTGCCAGGCCTCGCTCAGGAAGCGGTTCATCTCCTCCCCGCTGATGGAGCCGGAGGAGTCGATGAACATCCAGCTCTCGCCCAGCGCGTCGTTCTCGCCCCGGCAGTGGCCGGGCACCAGCATGTCCATGTGCAGATACTTGCGCTCCGGCGTGGCCCAGGAGGCATCGTCCTCGTCCTCGCACTCCTGCAGCATGTCCTTGAAGATGCGCTTCCAGTTCAGCGGCTTGACCAGCGCAATGGATTGGAACTCCTGGGGCACGGAGACGCTGCTCAGGCCGGGCGTGCGGCTCTTCTCCGCGCTTTGCAGGGCCTGGCGGACCATCTGGCGCAGCTCCGCGGAGATCTCCGCCACCTCGCCGGGCTCCGGCAGGTCGTTCGGCGCGGGAGCCCTTTGGATCGCGTCGACGCCGCCGTACGTCGGATTGGGCCCTTTGTAGGCGACGGTCTTCTTGTCGCGCGAATCTCGGTTCAGCTCCAGCAGCTCGGCGTAGTATTCGTCGGCGGACTTGACGTACCCGCTTCGCTTGCAGATCGCGTCCGGCGGGCACTCGAGTTCGATGCCCGTCCGGCGCATCTCCGATATCAGCCGGAACAGCATGCCGTTTACGACCAGGTCCAGCGCGGCGTTCCACAGCATCGGGTACTTCTCGTGTGGCCGCTTGCAGTGGCCCAGCAGGATGTGGAACACCTCGTGCAGCAGCACGAAGTTCTGCTGGGGCTGCGTGAGCTTTGCGAAGAAGCGCTCGTTGTAGCGCACGGAGAGGCCGTCCGTGCAGGCGGTGGGGATGTCGCCGTCCTTGAGGAAGGGGATGTTGCTGACGACTTCCCCGTAGAAGGGAACGCGCACCAGCAGCGCGATCCGGAAGGCCTCGACATTTTCAGCGATTGACATGGGTTCCTCCTTCCGGCCGCAGCAGAATCTCCCCGCCGTAGCCCGCGCGAAGTATATCGTCCGCGCCGTACACCAGGCCGCGCACGTAGTCCACACCCTGCGTGGCGACCGTGAGGCGCCCGTAGAACTCCACCATCCGGCCGTCGGAGGTCAGCGCCACGCCGTCCTGGCAGCGGCAGCTGTCCTGCTCGAAGAAGCCGCGGGTGAACAGCAGGTCGGGGTCGTCCCGGCGCAGCACGTCCCGATAGTCCACCGCCTGGGTGCGCGCGAATTCGTTCACCGGGCTGGGCGTGATGAAGGCCGCCAGCGGCGAGCCCATCTCCCCGGCGAAGTCCAGCTGCCGCTTCACGGCCTCCGCCGTGCCCACCCAGTCGCGCAGCAGCAGGCAGTTCAGGGCGAAC
>CANQGC010000226.1 GCA_947600345.1 uncultured Clostridia bacterium | reverse complement strand
CCCGCGGCATCCATCCTCCCCCCGGCAATGCGAGCCAAGGCTCCACCGCCTCCATACCGCGGGCCGCGTCGAGACGAGTTTTGGTTTTGAAAGCCAGCAGGCTTTCCAAACCAAAGAGCAACCGAAACCTTTCGAATAGCGCGAAAAGGGGCGCTCCACGCCTCATGGAGCGCCCCTCGCCCACCTCCTATCGTTCGGTGCGCGTCACTTCGCCCGTGGCGCGGTCGAACCAGACGCGGGAATAGCCGTCCTCGTCCTGATACTCGTAATCCGCCACAATCTCATCCCCCTCGACCGTGATCCCGCACAGCCTGCCTGTATGAATGTGGTCGATACTGCTACGCCAGAGCACCTCGCCATCCGCTGAGATCGCCACGGGATCAGGGCCGTAGAAGCCGCCCGCATAGATCGTGCCGTCCTCGGCCACGGCGCAGCTCAAGCTGCCGCCCAGCGATTCTTCTTCAACGTTGAGCGTCCACACCGGAGCGCCGGTGGCGAGATCGATGACCACAAGTCCAAGGCATGTATTGTGGACCAGCACCCGCGGATGCTCTGCCGTGGCACCGGCAAATGCGTTACTCCCGTCCAGCTCCGCAGTCATCGGCACAGAGGTATACAGGCCCCACACGAAGCCGTCGGAGGCGTCGAAGCAGCTCACGCGCACCTTCTCGCTGGTTCCGTCCGACTCCCACGCACAGAGCACGTGCATGTCCTGCTCCGGGAATTCCAGCGTCCAACTGCGCTCAACGAATTTGGCGGGATCGTCCCAGAACTGATCTCCCCGCTCCGCGTCCTCCGCGCTGCAAATCTCGAAGTCGATCGGGACAAGATACTTCGAGAGCACATAGCCCTCCTTCCCGTCCCTCGCCTCGCAGCGGATAAATCCGCCCTCCGCTTCCCGGCAGTTGAACACCGTCTCGTACAGCGGAATCTTTTCCAGGCGCTCGGATTTTGTACTCGGTTTCGCGCGCAATGAGACCCATTCCTCGCAATCGATGACCCTCATCCGCTTGCCCTCATCTCCCGGCCAGCAATCCACGATCTCCGCCTGCGCGCACGCGCCCAGCGCGAGAATCAGCGCAACCAACCCGCTCAGAACACACCTCATCCGCCTCATGTTTCGCGCTCCTCCTCTTTATCTTCATTCTGCGAAAACCACGTCCCAAATCGCCGCCGCTTCCCGGCATCCTCTCTCCCGCATGAAGGCCGGCGAACTTTCCAAACCAAAGAGCAGGCAAAGCCTCCCGACACGGCGCGAAAAGGGGCGTCACTCCTGCCTGCTGACCTCTCGGCCGTCGTAGTACCTCGCGCGCAGCATCGCGCCCGTGGCGCGGTCGAACCGGACCCACTCGTAGCTATCGTCGTCCGGCGCGTCGTACTCGCCCACGATCTCGTCCTCTTCGACGCAAATCTCATACAGCCAGGTGGCCCCCTCGCTCGCGTCGCTCTGCCAGAGCACCTCGCCGTCCGCCGAGATCGCCACGGGGTCGGGGCCGTAGTAGCCGCCAACGTAGAGCGTGCCGTCGTTCGCCAGCGCATGGCTCTGGCTCGCACCCACGTCCACCTGCGCATGCTCGACCGTCCATTCCAGCTCGCCCGTGCGGATGTTGATCGCCGCGATGCCCAGCTGCGCGTTGTTCACGATGGCCAGCGCATGCTCGGGTGTGCCGCCGAGGAAGCAATCCGTCAGTTCCAGCTCGGTGCTGTAGTTGCACGCGGTGTAAAGGCCCCAGAGGAAGCTGCGGCTCCCGCTAAAGCAGCTCACGCACAAGGCATCGCCGCCCTCCCCGTGACTGGAATTCATTCGCTGCGCATACACCGTACAGCCGTTTGACGGGGCGTTGAAGTACCAGCTGTTCTCCCCGGAGAATTCATAGATGTCGTCGATGATGGCGGTACCCTCTATCGCCTCGCCCGCCCGGCGCATGTAAAAGCTCGGATGCTCGAGCCGGAGCAGATACTTCGAAAGCACGTAGCCGCGCAGCCCTTCGTCTGTCTCGCAGAGCGTGAACTCGTCGGAATAGGCGATGCAGTTGTGCAGCCTCTGTCCCAGCGCGATCTTCGCCAGCTGTTCGGAGGACGTGCTCGGCTCCTTCCGCAGCGACACCCACTCCTCGCAGTTGACGACCTCCATCTCCCCGATGCCGGAGCCCGGCCACGACGCGATGTCCGCCGGGGCGGGCAACTGCTCCTCCTCCGCCCAGGCGCAGCCCAACGCCAGCAATAGCGCCAGCAGCAACAGCATCCATACACTGCGCTTCATGTTCCATCCCTCCTTGCAATCCTTGCCAGCAATATAACACAAAATCCGCGCTGTTGCAAGGCTTGGATGGGTGGGAAGGGGAACGGTGAGGGTTCAGTATTTTCGGAGGGAGCTGGGGAGAGGGGACGACGGGGGAGGTTCTGCGGTATGTGCGTTTGCTGTTTTGCTTTGGAAAGCGCAGCTTTCCAAAGCAAAAGGCGCTTCGAGCGGCCCGCGGTATGGGGGCGATGGAGCCTTGGTGTGCATTGCCCTGTTCTGGACTAATACCGCGGGCCGCATGGGAGCGCGGCCTTATATCCTCAATCCGCAATCGCCTTCTTTGCCTAGCCTCAGGGGCTATGCTGGGCTCTGCCCAGACCTGCCAAGGAACCTGAGGTTCCTTGGATTCTCCCTTCTGGGGCTACGAGGGGGGCGGGGTGAGCGGACGAAAGCGGAGGCAAGCGTCAGCTTGTCTCCGCTTTCCTGGTACCCTTATGCTCGCATGAAGGCGATGCCGAACACGTTCTCGCCGCAGTGGCTGGTGATCGAGCAGCCCGCGCGGACCACGTACACCTCGGCGAACGGCACGGCTTCGGTGACGATCCTGCGGATCTCCGCCACCGCCTCGTCCGTCAGACCCGTGTGCGGCAGGAACACGCGCTTGGGCACGATGCTATCCCTGTCCTTCAGCTTATCCGCCAGGTACGCCCGTGCGCAGCGCTCGTAGGTGCCGCGGTACTTCTTGCCCACCACCATCTTGCCGCCGGTGACCTCGATGCAGGGCCGCAGGTGCAGCACGTTCGCGCCGAGCATCGCCACCATCGAGCAGCGGCCGCCCTTGTACAGGTAGTCCAGCCGGTCGATGATGAAGCTCATCTCCACCTTGTCCGCCAGGCCCCGCACCTCCTCCGCCGCCTTTGCGGGTTCCATGCCCGCTTCGATGCGCTCGGCGGCTTCGGCGATGAACATGGCGATGCCGGTGGACAGGTGCCGGGTGTCGACGCAGTACACCGGCAGGCCCTGGGCCGCGACGCAGGCGTTCTGCCAGCAGGACGAGAACTCCGAGCTGATGTCGAAGTGCAATATCGCGTCGCAGTCCTCCAGCAGCTCGTTGAACACCTGCTGGTACTCCTCCACGTTGATGGCGGAGGTTCTGGGCAGCTCCGCGCCCCGGCCCACGGCGGCGAAGATGTCGTCGGGATGGATGTCGACGCCGTCCTTGTAGAACTTGCCGCCCAGCTCCACGCTCAGCGGGATCACCCGCACGTTGTATTTCTCGATAAACTCCGGGGACATGTCGCAGGTGCTGTCCGCGGTAAACCGTACTCTCATCATCAGCTTCCTCCGGTCGCAGGATCTTGTATCTCAAATCAGGCTTCTATTATACCGGGAAATCGGCTCCACGTCAAGCGCAGGTCTGTGAATGCGCATCCACGGCGGATTTTATGCCCCGCCCGCAGGATATTTCCGCCGCGGCTGAATATATAATCTGCGAAAGCTACATGAGGAGGATGAAAACATGCCCGCACGCCCTCGCTTGATACCTCAGGAGAAGCGCGTGGTGCGCATTGAGCTGGAGCGCATCGCGCCGAGTCCCTACCAGCCGCGCCGGGACGCCGATCCGGACGCCATCGCGGCGCTGGCGGAATCCATACGCTGCTTTGGGCTGCTCTCGCCGCTGCTGGTGCGCCGCAGCAGCGGCGGCGACTACGAGCTGATCGCCGGGGAGCGGCGGCTGCGGGCGCTGAAGCTGCTGGGCTGGAGCCACGCCGACGCCATCGTGGCCGCCGTGCGCGACCGGGACAGCGCGCTGATCGGGCTGATCGAGAACGTGCAGCGGGAGGAGCTGCACTACCTGGACGAGGCCGAGGCGTGCCGTCGGATCCTGCGGGAGCACGGGCTGAGCCAGGAGGAGCTCGCCGCCGCGCTGGGACGGAGCCCATCGGCGCTGGCGAACCTGTTGCGGCTATTGCGGCTGAGCCGGGAGGTGCAGATTTGCGTGCGCACGGGCGGGCTGAGCGAGCGCCACGCGAGGGCGCTGCTGGGGGTGAGCGACGCCGCGGAGCAGCTTCGGCTGGCCAAGCTGGCGGTGGAGAGCAAGCTCAGCGTGCGCGAGCTGGAGGCGCTGATCGTGCGCGACGGGGACAAACCCGGCAGCAAGCCCGCCGCGAAGCCCTCGCCCATCTCCGGCCTGGCGAAGGACCGGCGGCTGGTGGTGAACGCGCTAAAGGAGACGGTGCGGCAGTTGCGCCGCATCGGCGTGCCCGCCAGCAGCCGCGTAGAAAACCACGGCGACTCCTACGACATCATCGTCACAATTCGGCCGGCGGGGCCGGCGGCCACCTGCTGCCGCGACTAGGCGACGGACTTTGGGCCCCATAGATCCGAGGGCCCAAAGTCCTGCGGTGCGTTTCTGTAGGAGTGGTAGTGCGAAGCGACGAAATCCGGCGGCATAAGGCCGACCGCCGGATTTCTGCGTCTGGGGGGCGAAGGGTAGCGGCCTGAACCGGGGCAACTGCAGGAACGCGAGGCAGGCCTTGGGCCCCATCTACGGGGCCCAAGGCCGTGTCAATGTATGCGGCAGCAGAAGGGAGATTCCAAAGGACCTCAGGTCCCTCAGACCGCTGACAAAGCCAAGTCAGCGGTTTTTTTTTCACAAAAGGCGAGGAACCAAAAGGGAAAACGAGGGGA
>CANQGC010000225.1 GCA_947600345.1 uncultured Clostridia bacterium | reverse complement strand
GCGGGCCGCCGGCGGCGCGCCTTTTATGAGGGGAAGCAAAGCTTCCCCGATTTAAAAGTAGCCGCCACTAACTCTCTAACGTACCGCCACGAATGCCCGCAAGCGCCCGGCATCAAGACGTCAACGAATCAACAAGCACTGCCCCCCAGCCACAGCAAACCGCGCCATTCTTCGGGAGGCAGCCCTTCTTCTAATGGCTCGCAACGTTCCGCCTTGTCGCAACCTCGCATGCAGCAGGCTTCGCCTGCGAGTTAGTGGCGGACTCCCTCGGATTGGGTCGCTTGCGCTCCCAATCCAAGGTGTCGCCGCGGCGGCCCGCGGTATGGTTACGGTGGGGCGTTGGTGCGAATTACCGGAGCAATAGACGAATCCCGCGGGCCGTCCCTGAGCGCTACCTTTTGCCCTCAAACCCCAGCCACCTTCTTGCCGCAACCTCCGGGCTACGCTGGGCTCTGCCCAGACCTGCTTAAGGGACTCTGTCCCTTAAGAATCTCTGCCAAGGAACCTGAGGTTCCTTGGATTCTCCCTTCTGCTGCCGCGCTTGGGCGCAACTTTTCTTCGTCTAGCCCTTGACAGCTTGCCTCCAATATGATATTATAATGATATCAAATAGATTCGGAGGCGAACCCATATGAAGGAAATCGTACTGAGCAAGCGCAAGAACGGCATGCCCGTGCTGATCCTATCGGTGCTTCTATACGTCCTCGCCATCCTCGGCGTCATCTTCGGCGGAATCGCGTTCGATGGCGGCGCGCGACCTGTGGTCATGATCATCTCCCTGGTCTACCTCTGCCTCGGCTGGGCCTTCTGGCCCGGGCTCAAAGTCCTCAAGCCCCAGGAGGCGCTGGTGCTCACGCTCTTCGGCAAGTACATTGGCACCCTCAAGGGCGAGGGCTTCTACTTCGTCAACCCCCTCTGCACCTCCGTCAACCCCGCCGCCAAGACCAGGCTCAACCAGAGCGGCGATGTTAAGAGCAACGATTCCCCCGTGGCTTCCGTCATCAACGGCAGCCTGCGCATCAGCACGGGTTCCTCCGACAGGAAGCTCTCCCTCAAGATCATGACCCTCAACAACGCTCGCCAGAAGATCAACGATTGCCTCGGCAATCCCGTGGAGATCGGCATCGCCGTGACCTGGCGCGTCGTGGATACGGCCCGGGCAGTGTTCAATGTGGACAACTACAAGGAGTTCCTGTCCCTCCAGTGCGACAGCGCGCTGCGCAACGTCGTCCGGCTCTATCCCTACGACGTGGCCCCGGATGTGGATACCACCGGCGACGGCCAGGCCGACGATGGCAGCCTGCGCGGCTCCAGCGAGGTCGTGGCGGCGCGCATCCGCGATGAGATCCAGCGGCGCGTGCGGGAGGCTGGCATCGAGATCCTCGAGGCGCGCATCACCTATCTGGCCTACGCCCCGGAGATCGCCGCGGTGATGCTCCAGCGCCAGCAGGCGTCCGCCATCATCGATGCCCGGAAGATGATCGTCGACGGCGCGGTGGGCATGGTGGAGATGGCGCTCGAGCGCCTGCGGGACAACGGCGTGGTGGAGCTCGACGAGGAGCGCAAGGCCGCGATGGTCTCCAATCTGCTGGTGGTGCTCTGCGGCAACCACGATGCCCAGCCGGTGGTCAACTCCGGCAGCCTATACTGAAGCGCGAATGTGTAAGGCGTGAACGGGAGCCATGAATGAGAACCAGAAGAAGCAGATTCCGCTGCGGCTTTCGCCCAAGCTCTACGCCGCCATCGCGGCCTGGGCCGAGGACGACTTCCGCTCGGTCAACGGTCAGATCGAGTATCTGCTGACCGAGTGCGTGCGTCAGCGCAAGAAGAACGGCAGGTACGTCTCCGATCAGATCGACGTGCCGCCGGAACTGGATATCTAGCGCAATCCGCCGCGCGAGCGGGCCGGAGTGGGGCAACTATGCCTTGCTTTGGCCCGCTCGCGGCGTTTTGTAACTAATCTGTGAATAATCGTTACCATTGATTTACTCGAAGAAATACGTGTGATATAATGTAATGGAAGCTATATGGCGAAATTTAGGAAAAGGAAATGGACGACGATTATGAAGACGAAGAGAAGCTGGAGAGCGCTCGCGATGATGCTTGCGGCGATCCTCGTTCTGACCGGTTCACCGGTGCGGCCGGCGTCGTTTGGCGGCGCGGCCTATGCCGAGGGAGAGGAGGCCGCTCCCGCGCCGAAGCCGGAGCCGAAGCCAGAACCCAAGCCCGAGCCGAAGCCGGAATCCAAGCCTGAAGCGGAATCCAAGCCCGAGACCAAGACGGAGGCGAGTTCGGAGCAGAAGACCGAATCCAAGCCGGACTCGGAGGGAGGTTCGGGTTCCGAGGAAAAGAAGCCGGAGGCGGAAAAGAAGCCCGAGGAAGAGAAGCAACCCGAGGGAGAAAAGCAGCCCGAAGGGGAGAAGCAGCCCGAGGAGGGGAAGGAGACCGAAGCGCCGAAGGATACGGAGGCGCCGGGGGACACCGAGACCCCGAAGGACCCGCAGACGCCGGAGGACACCGAGGCTCCGGAGGACAGCGAGACCGCCGCGCCGGGGGAGACCAAGCCCGCGGACGCCGATCCGTCGAGCTCCGCCACGGCGGAGGCCTCGCCTGCGCCGTCCGATGGCTCCACGAAGAAGCCGTCGGGCGACTCCTCGAACCCGTCGGGCCCCGAGGCTACGCCCGATCCGAGCGCATCGGTCGAGCCCGATGCCAGCGAGACGCCCGATCCCGAGGCGTCGCTGGAGCCCGAGGTCACGCCGAAGCCGAAGAAGAAAAAGCACGTCAGCCGCTACACCACCTGGTACGGCGTGGAGCCCACCGATGAGAAGGGCATGGACGTACCGATCTACTACCAGAGCGACTATCCGGAGACCATCATCACCATTCGCGGCATTCCGCGCTCGGTGGAGAGCTCCGGCTGCGGCGCGGCCTGCAGCGCGATGGTGGTGGCCTACCTGACCGGCAATACGGAGGAGAATCCGAAGACGATGTTCCTGCGCGCCATCGACGGTGGCCGCTACAACGGCACCGGACTCAGCCGCGAGACCATCGCCTGGCTGTTGGAGCAGTTCGGCGTCAAGACCAAGCGCATACCCAACCGCGCCACGGACATCGTCCAGGCGCTGAAGGAGGGCAAGCCGATCATCGCGCACATGGGCAGGGGCATCTTCACCAAGGGCGGCCACTACGTGGTGCTTACGGGCATCGCCTCGGACGGCAAGATCCTGCTCAACGACCCGATCAGCCCCACCAAGACGCACCGCAAGTTCCCGATCCAGACGCTGCTGACCCAGGCGAGCGGCAGGAAGGCCTTCCAGGTGTGCTGGGTCGACGATGAGGAGGATTCCGAGGCCGAGGCCACCGAGGAGCTCGGCGAGGCTGTGGAGGCCGTCGAGACGCCCGAGGGCGAGACCGCCGATGTGGAGGAGTCCGCGGAGGTGAAGGAGCCCGAGGCGGAACCGGAACCGGAGGCGGAGGAACCCGCCGAGGAGCCGGAGGCGGAGGAGGACGTCGCGGTCGAGGAGTGACCGGGCGGACGAACGATATACAATCAGTTTGCGGGGGCGGCCCGGTGAAGCGGGCCGTCCCCGGCTGTCGCGGGGAGCTTCGCGGCTGTGGGGAAGCCGCGACCCTTCGGCGGAGCAACGATTTGGGGAGGGGAATGGAGCATGTCAAAGCTTGAGTATGCGCAGCTGGAATCCCGGCACGACGGCCTGACGCTCTCGCTGATGCTGGTGGAGCCGGAGGGCGCGCCGCGGGCGGTGGTGCAGCTGGCCCACGGCATGTGCGAGCACAAGGGCCGCTACCGGCCCTTCATGGAGTATCTGGCCAGCAAGGGCTATGCCTGCGTGATCAACGATCACCGGGGCCACGGCTACTCGGTGCGCGACCCGGAGGATCTGGGCTACTTCTACAAAGATGGCGACGTGGGCCTGGTGGACGATCTGCACCAGGTCACGCTCTGGGCGCGAAAGCGCTGGCCGGGCGTGCCGCTGTTCCTGTTCGGCCACAGCATGGGTTCGCTGGCGGTGCGGGCCTACTGCCAGGACTACGACCGGGACATCGACGCCCTGGCGGTCTGCGGAAGCCCCGGCGAGAACAAGGCCTCGGGCTTCGGGCTGGTGCTGATCCGGCTGATGGCGCTGTTCAAGGGCGAGCGCTACCGCAGCGAGCTGATCCGCGGCATGACCACCGGCTCCTTTGAGAAGCGGGCGAAGAAGGTATCGCCCGAGGGCAGCTGGCTGTCGGCCAGCACGGGCAACGCGGTGTCCTTCGCCCAGGACCCGCTGTGCGGCTTCAACTTCACCCTCAACGGCAATCGTGCGCTGCTCAGGCTGATGCAGCGCGCCTACGGACTGCGCGGGGAGCGCGGCAATCCGGACATGCCCATCCGCTTCTACTCCGGCGCGGACGATCCCTGCGCCCCCGACCGGGCGGGCTTCGAGAGCGCCATGGAGAGCATGCGCCGGGCGGGCTACCGGAACGTATCCGGCTACATGTTCCCCGGCCTGCGCCACGAGATCCTCAACGAGGCCAACCGCGAGGAGGTCTGGCAGCGGATCTGGAGCGAGGCGTTCGAACCGGTGGTTGCGAGCGCCCGCGACTGAGGGAAAATCCACCCCTTGTTGCGTTGAGGGGTGGATTTGTTTGCTGATTTGCTTATTGAAGGGGTTGTGGCTGCGGGCTTATGCGGGAGGTTGCGTTTGCTGTTTTGAAATGGGAAGCGCAGCTTCCCATTTCAAAAGGCGCCTCGACGCGGCCCGCGGCATGGAGGCGGCGGGGCGCTGGTTCGCTTTGCCGGAGCTATTGTTAGAATCCGCGGGCCGCTGGGGGAACGCTGGGCTCCGCCCAGACCCATTCGGGCTCCGCCCGGACCTGCTTAAGGGACTTTGTCCCTTAAGAATTCCTACCAAGGAACCTGAGGTTCCTTGGATTCTCCCTTCT
>CANQGC010000224.1 GCA_947600345.1 uncultured Clostridia bacterium | reverse complement strand
CGTGGGTGGAGTGGGACACGGCGAACTTGTAGACCTCCTGGCCGTCCATGTAGAGCCCCTGGTACGGATGCTTGCTGCGCAAAAAGGGGCTGTTGCCCGGCTCGGGATAGGCGTTGAGGATCGGCACGCTGCCCTCGCTGCTGAGCTTGGCGATGAACAGATTCTCCTCGCCATCCACGACCACCGCGCCCGCGCCGTCGCCAAACAGCACGCAGGTGGAGCGGTCCGTCCAGTCCAGCAGCCGGCTCATCATCTCCGCGCAGACGATCATGATCCGCTTCGCCTTGCCGGTGCGCATCAGCGAATCGGCCACGTCCAGCGCGTACATGAAGCCGCTGCACGCGCAATTCAGATCCATCGCCGGGCAGTGCATGCCCGTCGCGGCCTGCAGCGTGGAAGCCAGCGAGGGCGTGTAGGTGTCCGCCTGGATGACGGAGCAGATCACGAAATCGATGTCCTCCGGCTTGAGCCCGGCGTTCTCCAGCGCCGCCTGCGCGGCGGAGACGGCCATGCCGGTCAGGTCTTCATCGGTAGCAATCTGCCGGGACTGGATGCCCGTGCGGGTGCGAATCCACTCGTCGCTGGTATCCAGGAATTCGGTCAGATGGTCATTGGTCAGGGTAAACTTCGGGAGCGCGCTCCCCGTTCCCAGTATTCGCATCTCTTACGCTTCCTTTCCGGCGGCGCCCGCAATCTGCCGCCGTATGAATCCATTCATCTTCTCCAGGCCGGCCAGGATCGCGGCCTTCTCCTGGGTGTTGAGCTCCGCGGTGAGCTCCCGTATCATCTTGCGATGGAAGTAGCGGTGGGCGATCTCGGCGCGCAGGCCCACGTCCGTCAGCGCCACGTGCACCCGCCGGGCATCCACGCTGGAGCGGTCACGCTTGACGTAGCCCTTGCGCTCCAGGCGCTTGACCGTGGCCGTGACCGAGGGCAGCGTGATCTCCAGGTCCTGGGCGATGTCAGTGACGGTCACGTCCGTCCCCCGCCGCTTGCCGATGCTCTCGAGCATGTGCATCTCGCCCAGCGTGAGCTTGCCGCCGCTCAGGTCGGAGAGCATCTGCTCCTCCACCTTGATGATGGAGCGATAGACCTTCGTCAGCATCTCGTCCATCCGCCGGACCGAAACGTCCATCCTCCACCCCTCCAAACATTTACTTAGTCTAACAAATTATATTGCGCCAGATTCTTCCTGTCAAGGCAGTTTACACAGAAATTGCACGATGCCACCAACTTTACGTCAAAATAAACGGATGGAAAGCCCGAGGCAAAGCAAGCGCGCCCAAAAGCAAGAGGGGCCCGAAGGCCCCCTGTCCGCAAGAGAGGTGGAGAGCGGTGAAGGAATCGCCGCCCTCCTACTCTCTCACCCGCTATCTTGCCTGTTATCTTACATGTTATCTTGCATGCCTCTCAGCGGCAGCACTTGTAGCTGGCGCACATGCTCTCGTCGGCGGGCTTGCCGTCGCCGCAGTTCACGCAGGGCTCCACCTGAATGCAGGGCAGGGAGCAGAAGTCGCAGTCCGCGCAGTGGTAGTCGCAGCTGGTCACGCGGCAGCGAATGTGCTCGTTGGCTTCCTTGTGGCTCATCGTTCTCACCTCAAAAATGAATTCGCCGTTCCGGCAGACGCATTTTGCCCCAAAGCCGCGATCGCTATTCGATCCCCTCCGCCACCGCCTCGATGGCGGCGCGCAGCTGCTCGTCCCGCTCCACGTCCGGCTCGCCGGAGTAGTTTTCGTAGTCGGAATCCACGATCACGTCCGGCGTGACGCCCACGCCGTGGATGTTCTTGCCCGAGGGCGTGAAGTAGAGCGCCGAGGTGTACTGCATGCCCGCGCCGTCCTCCTCGAAGCTCAGCAGCGTCTGCACGATGCCCTTGCCGTAGCTTCGCGTGCCGACCACCGTCCCCCGGTCGAGGTCCTGCACCGCCGCGGCCAGGATCTCGGAGGCGCTGGCCGACATGCCGTTGATCAGCACCGAGACCGGAAGCGCGCAGCACTCCGCGTCCGAATAGTAGTCCTCCCGGCTGCCGTCGCGCTCCTGGGTGTAGACCACCGTGCACTCGCCCAGCAGCATGTCGGCGATCTTCACCACGTCGTCCAGCTTGCCGCCGGGGTTGTTGCGCAGGTCGATCACCAGGCCCTTCGCGCCCTGCTCCTCCAGGGAATCCAGCGCCGACTCGAAGGCGCTCACGTCGTCGCCCGAGAACTGGAAGATCTCAATGTAGCCGATTTGATCCGGCAGCATGCTGCTCTCCACGTTAGAGGCCGCCACGTCGCCGCGAAGGATGTCCAGATCCACGCGCTCCCCGTCGCGCAGCACCGTCACGCAGACCTCCGTGCCGGCCTCGCCCTTCATGCGCTCCACGGCGTCCTGCAGCGACTGGGCGCTCACGCCCTGCACCGGCGCGCCGTCCACCGCCACGATGCGGTCCCCCACCTGCGCTCCGGCGGCGTCCGCCGGCCCGCCGCTGTACACGCGGATGACCTCAATCTGGCCGGAGGCGTTGTTCTGCACCAGGAAGCCCAGGCCTTGATAGGCGCCCTCGGTCTGCTCGTCGTGGGCGGTCAGCTCCTCGGGCGTGTAGTAGAAGGTGTAGGGATCGCCCAGCGTGGCCATCATGCCCCGTATGGCGCCGGTGAGCAGCGCGTCCTCGTCCACTTCCTCGTAGTAGTGCTCGCTGAGCTCACGGCGCACGGTCTCGAGCCGGGCATAGCGGGAAGCCATGTCGCGCTCCTCGCTCCTCGACCTTCCGATCGGGAAGGAGCCCGTGGCCAGCAGCGTCGCCGTGGAGGCGACAATGCTCACCATCACCAGCAGCCAGACCACCGAGAGGATTATGACGTTTCTTCGTTTCATCCGACAGCCTCCATGCGATATGCTCGAACAGCCTTCATAAGGAATGCGACGGTCAGCAAAGACCGTCGCATTCGGACTTCCCTTGAGGTTATGCTTGCGGGGTTCCGGGCTATGCCTGAAGCGCGGGGCGCCTCACAGGCGGTTCTTGCGGCCCGCCGTGTTCTTGCCCAGCAGCATCATCATCTTAAACGTCACCGCGTCGTCGAAGTTGCGCAGATCCAGGCCGATGGCCCGCTGCACCTTCTCCAGGCGGTAGACCAGCGTGTTGCGGTGGATGTAGAGCTTGCGCGCCGTCTCCGAGAGGTTCAGGCTGTTGTCGAAGAAGGTCTCGATGGTGTGCACCATCTCGTCGTTGAACAGGCGCGCGGTCTTGCGGTTGAAGATCATGGCGTTGTAGCCGCTGCACATGTCGTTGGGAACCTCGCTGAGGAAGCGCTCCAGCAGCAGGTTGCGGTAGGTAAACACGGAGCGGCTGCCGTGGTAGACCCGGCCCACGTTGATGGCGCTGCGGGCCTCCTCGTAGGCCTCCGGGATGGAGACCAGGTCGTCGCGGGGATTGGAGATGCCCACGTACACAGCGGTGCCGTGCTCGGTCAGGAAGGTCATCTCCACGGCGTGGGCGTACTCCTCGAGCTCGGCGAAGTTGACCTCCTCGTCCACGCCCTTGAGCATGGCCAGCGAATGGCGGCCCACCTCGGCCACCAGGTCGCCGTCGCCGTCGGTATCGGCGTCGAGCACCTGCATGGCAGTCTCGGCTTCGATGTCGGCGAAGTAGAAGTAGAGCACGCAGCGCTTCTTCTCCACGGGGATGTTGTGCTCGGCGGCCAGAGCCTCGAACTCGGAGGATTCGATCTCGCCGCGCAGCATCAGCCGAAGCGACTGCTCGCAGCTGGTGTGGCTCAGGTCCTCGCGCAGGATCAGGTTGATCAGCTCGGCGCAGAGCACCGCGCACTTCTTGATCTCCTCGCTGTCGCCCTGGAGGCAGATGAAGATGGGCTGCTCCTCGGAGGTGCCGATGAGGGTGACGCCGCCGTAGATCAGCGGCATGGTCGGGTTGGTGCGCATGGGTTCGGGCAGGTTGAACACGCGCTGGTCGCCCTCGGGCAGGATGACGTTGCCATTCGCGTCCAGGAGCAGCGCGGAAAGGTCGATCATGTTCAGAATGCGGGCAATCTTGAGAGTAATGCGATGATCCAGGTACACGATGTCCACGTCCTTTTTCACAGAGTTGTGCATGACTCGCCTTCATTATATAGGTTATTTGTGCAAAGGTTCAAGCAAGATTGGGTTGACTATTGAAATCTTTAGTAAAGGCAATGTCAAATCTATCCGACATGCACAAAAAAATTCGCCCCGATGCGGGGGCGAATTCGCGAAAGTGTGCGCTACTGCTCACTTGACGGCGGCCTTTGCCTTTTCGGCCAGGGCGGCGAAGGCGGCGGGATCGGCGATCGCGAGCTCGGAGAGCATCTTGCGGTTGATGTCGATGCCGGCGACCTTCAGGCCGTTGATCATCTTGGAGTAGGACAGGCCGTTGATGCGGGCGGCCGCGTTGATGCGGGCGATCCACAGGCGGCGGAAATCGCGCTTCTTCAGCTTTCTGCCGATGTAGGCGTAGCGCAGGGAGCGGCGAACCTGTTCGCTGGCCGCGCGATACTGCTTGGACTTCGCGCCAAAGTAACCCTTGGCGAGCTTCATCATCTTGCGCTTCTTCTTCTGTGCGTTGACTGCACGCTTCACTCTTGCCATTCTGGTTTCGCCTCCTTACTTGTACGGGATGAGCTTCTTCATCGTCGCGCCTTCGGTCTTGGTCAGATACGCAGCCTTGCGCAGGTTGCGGGTACGCTTGGTGGGCTTCTTCGTCAGGATGTGACGCTTGAAGGCCTGGGCGTGCTTGACCTTGCCGGACTTCGTAAGGTTGAAGCGCTTGGCCGCACCCTTGTGGGTTTTCTGCTTGGGCATGGGATATTCCCTCCTCTCAACTAATGCCGGATGCGCTCAGTTCGCATCCTTCGGCGTAATGAACATCGACATGTTGCGGCCCTCGATCACCGGCTGCTTATCGACTGTTCCGTACTCCTTGACCCGCTCGGCGAA
>CANQGC010000223.1 GCA_947600345.1 uncultured Clostridia bacterium | reverse complement strand
TTAAGCAGGTCCGGGCGGAGCCCGAACGGGTCTGGGCGGAGCCCAGCATCGGCCCGCGCCACCTACTAAAGCCCCGCCCAATCAAACCAACGCCGCATCGCCCCCATGCGCGGGCCGACGCGGCGCTTTTCGCCTTGGAAAGCAAAGCTTTCCAAGGCGGAACAGCCGCCACTAACTCGCGCGCACGCAGGCGCGCAACCCCAAGCGCCGCATAAACCAAAGGGCCGGAGCGATTCAGCATCGCTCCGGCCCTTCGCACGCCTCGCAACCTACGGCACAAGCTCCTCCACGCGCCGCAGAAACGTCTCCAGCGAGTAATCCCCCCGATATCCGTAATCCACCGGCTCCACCGCGCGCAGCCAGTCCAGGTCGATATCCTCCGCCGATTGGAACACGCGCATCCAGCGGGAATCGTAGTAGGGCAGGCTTTCGATGTTCGGGTTGTTGGTCAGCAGCTTCTTGTTGTAGAGCACGGCCTCCTTGTAGCGCAGCGTGGATTCGTTGTTGTGCTCGGCCAGCACCTCCAGGATGCAGTTGGCGGGCAGGATCTCCGACACCGTCGCATCGTAGGGCACCCAGTCGCCCAGCTCGATGCCCGGCTCGGGTTCGAGCGCCACCGCGCCCGCGCCCGCGAAGCGCATGTGGGAGCGCAGGCCCGCGCCCATCAGGCGGTGATGGATGTCCAGCAGCAGCCCGGCGCGCTTCTTGTTGCGGCCGCAGAAGTATAGCTCCGCCTCCAGCTCGGCGGGGGCTTCCATGGGCGCGCGCCAGAGGGGGATCTCGATGAAGCGCAGATGCGGCGCGTAGCGTGCGGCGTCGGACTTGTCGTAGGTGAAGGCGGCGTCGAAGCGATCCAGCAGCCGGAGCACGTCCTCCGGGCGCGCCTGGTTGACCAGGGCGGTGCGGTCCACGCTGTCCACCAGGTAGAACACCAGGCGGCAGCCGGGGCACTTCGCGCGCAGATCGTCGAGCATCTCCGGAGAGATGCGCTCGATGTGGGTGCTGGGGCAGAAGATGAAGCAGGGCGGGTTCGCGGCATCGATCCCCCGGATGCGCCGGAGCGTGACGCGCCGCGCCCGGCGAAGCGCCCAGGCGCGCGCCGGGCCGAGCAGCAGCCGCAAGGGCCTGGACTTCGCCAGGCGCCGCTTGAGCTTGTGGCTGGTCAGCGCCGAGGCGAGCAGCCGGCTGCCCCGGAAGAGCGCATCGACGCCCAAGTATTCGACGCCGGGCAGCCTGCCGTCCACGGCATCGCGAAACACGGCCGTACAGACCACAGCGCGCCGATCCACCGGCCCCAAGATGGTGAACTTCCGCATGGACAGACCTCCCGGTTTGGAAATTCTTCGGAAAGGCGCGTCCGTCACGTGCCCAATTCCGGGAAGGAGGAGAAAATTCGGTAGACGGGGATGTCGATTGCGCGGGCTTCGAGGAACGCCTCCAGCTCCGATTCAAACTCAGGTGATTCGTCCAGCAAAATGACCGCCATGCTGCCGTCGATGTTTTCCGCCAGGAAATCCGACGCGCGATCGATGTTTTGGGCTTTCCAGCGTGTGCCGGCAATGTACTGCCCCGGCGTGCTCTTTTCGTCGGCAATGACACGGATGTCGCCCGAATCGAAGGTATACTTGATACAGTAGTAGGCGTGGGGGAAGCGCCGCTCGTAGATGTCCTTGTCGCCGCGGCAGTACAGTATGCAGCGGTCGAGGGGCGCAAGGCCGCTCTGCCGCTGCGCCTCGTTGAGCAGCTTGCGCAGATCGGTATACTCCACATCCCGCTCAAACAGCTCGCCAAAGACCGGAACCTGCCCCGGCCAGGCGGCCAGGATCAGCACGGCGGCCAGGCCCAGCGCCGCGGCGCATGCAACGGCGCGTAGGAGCGCATAAGGAAGCAGCGGCTTGCGATACTGGAGCATCTCCAACAGCAGCATGGCGCAGAGGCCCGTGGCGTAGACGAGCCCGGTGCCGTTGTAGCGTGAGAAGCTGGCGAGGCCCAGCGCCTCCTTTTCCGGCATGGAGAACACGTACATCAGAAAGACCATCACAAACCAAAGTGCATAGGCGCCGATGTCGAACAGGAACGCCTTGTACACGCGTCGGCGCGCGCCCCGGGGCAGCCTGTGCACGGTAATGAGTATGAACAGGGAAACGATTAGCAGGAAGGGGACGGAGACCGCGAGCGTGTCCTTCAGATGGAGCAGCGCCTTTACCTGGGCCAGCGCGATCCGCCCCACGACGCGAAGGCCCTTGCTGTGGAGCTGCGCCACGTAGGCGCTCAGGGATACGGCGTGCTTAGATGAAAACGCGGCGGGGAAGCGTAGCGAGATGTGCAACGTCCATATTAGGTACGCGGCCACCGGCAGCGCGATCGTCGAGAGCATGAGCGCCCAGCGGCGGCCGCGGGACATGCCGCCCCGGCGGGCGGCCAGGAACAGAAGCACCGCCGAGAGGATGGAGAAGAACAGGCCGCTGTTTTTGATTAGCGCCACGGCGACGATGCCCGGCAGGGCGGCGGCGACCATCGCGCTTTGGCTTCGGTGCGGGGCGTGGATGGCGGCCGCGATTCCGATGCCGAAGAATGCGAGCAGCAGGTCCACGGCCAGCAGAATCTTAAAGAAGCAGTGGCTGTACAAAAGAAAAAACAGCGCAGCGAGAATCGGGTAATAGATGCGCCTCTGCTGCCGCACCAGGGAAAAGACGGGGAGGTAGAGCAGCACGTACAGCGCGCTCTGGGCAAAGAGAATGAAGCCCTCCTCGGCGCTGACGAAGCGCGCTAGGTAGTAGATGAAGCAGGCCGAGCCGAGGGGATAGCTCTGGAAATAGATATAGGAATCGCCCCCGTTGGGGAAGCGATCCGTGCGCAGTAGGTGGCGCGCGGCATGGCCCCAGTGGGAGAAGTCGTCCGTGCGCCAGAAGTGGCAGGGGCCGTAGCGCCAGTACATGAACGCGAGCGCCGCGAGCAGCGCCAGGATCAGGCCCCACTCCAGCCGCTCCCGGCGAACGCAGCACACGTCGATCAGCCCGAGCGCGCCCAGCGCGTAGAGAGCGATGGCAGCGGGCTTGAGCACACCGACCATTCCCGCGAACATCAGCAGTACGATGACGCAACACGCGGCCGCGAACGGCGCCACAAAGCGGTGAAGCTTCAGATGCACGCGCAGTGCCGCGCAGAGCCCAGCAAAGGAAGCGAAGACCATCAGGCCGCGCGCGACTGTGCCGATGGAAGCGAGCATAATATTTGACCCCCCACATTCACTCTGAAAAAATTATAGGAAAAAACGCGGGAAAAGTCAAGCGCGGTGCCCGGGCGGAGGCCGCACGCGGCGGAGTGTGAATGTACAAATCACGTTAATTTGCAAGAACATGCTTGACAAATTGCATCCGCCTGCGTATGATAGCTGTGAGGTTCGATGAGAACCCCGCATTAGAGGCGCGGCCTTCATCAGTCGTGCGGAGGAGCCGTTCAAGCGGCCGGGAATCCGCGCAAAAGGGAATGCCGCCGAAACGCGAGTTTGCTTGAACGAACGAGCGTTGGGCGCGTGGAGAACATCCGCGCGACTGTCACGGCCGATTGGGGCCGTGGAGCGCTATTGCCGGATACAGCAGCTATGTTGATATTCAAGCGGTCATGGCGCGCAGCCGTGGCCGCTTTTTCCGGCAATTCACACCCCGGGGGAACGAATTTAAGGAGGAAAGAATCATGAAGAGAATCCTGACTGTTCTGCTGGTAGCTATGATGCTGATGAGCTGCGCCTTCGCCGAGGGCACGCTGAAGGTGGGCATGGAGTGCAACTACGCGCCCTTCAACTGGACCCAGGCCGAGCAGGGCGAGAACGGCGTCCCGCTGGCCGGCGGCGGCTACGCGGACGGCTACGACGTGCGCATCGCCCAGAAGATCGCCGACGCGCTGGGCATGGATCTGGAGATCGTCAAGACCGAGTGGGACGGCCTGGTACCATCGCTCACCAGCGGCATGATCGACTGCATCATCGCCGGCATGAGCCCCACCGCCGAGCGCATGGCCACCATCGACTTCTCCGACGCCTACTATGAGAGCGATCTGGTGATCGTGGTCAAGAAGGACAGCGCCTACGCTTCCGCCACCTCCCTGGAGGACTTCTCCGGCGCGAAGATCGTCGGCCAGCTCAACACCTTCCACGACACCGTGATCGACCAGATCCCGGACGTGCAGCACCAGCCGCCGATGGACACCTTCCCGACGATGATCGTCGCGGTGAACTCCGGCGCGGTGGACGGCTACGTCTCCGAGCGCCCCGGCGCGGTGAGCGCGGTGGCCGCCAACCCGGACCTGACCTTCGTGGCCTTCGACGAGGGCAAGGGCTTTGACACCGATCCCTCCGACACCACCATCGCCGTGGGCGTCGCCAAGGGCAGCGAGCTGACCGCCAAGATCAACGAGATCCTGGCCACGATCCCCACCGACGAGCGCATCGCCATCATGGACGCCGCCGTCGCGGCGCAGCCGAGCGCGGAATAATCCCGAGAAGCAAAACGCAAAACCTGTGGGCCGATTGACCGGCCCACAGGTTATCGTGTTATTTAGAGTATAAGAGTAGAGGGGAATCTTCATGGCAAGCACGCCAACTACATTCTTCGGCTGGGTGGGACTGCTGCTGGATCAGTACGGCATGCTCTTCCTGCGGGGCACGGGCACCACGATGCTCATCGCCATCGTCGGCACGATTCTGGGCTTCCTGATCGGCCTGCTGGTGGCCATCGTGCGCAGCATCGAACTGGAGCCCCGGGCGGCCGCCTGGAAGCGCGGATTGATGAAGGTCGTGCGGGCGATCCTCGCGGTCTACATCGAGGTCTTCCGCGGCACGCCGATGATCGTGCAGGCCACGGTCATCTTCTACGGCATGCAGCAGGTGTTCAACATCCGCATGCCGCTGATGTTCGCCGCGATCTTCGTGATCTCGATCAACACCGGCGCATACATGGCGGAGATCATC
>CANQGC010000222.1 GCA_947600345.1 uncultured Clostridia bacterium | reverse complement strand
TCGACGCCCACCTGGCCGCCCACCACCTGCAGCTGCTTGATGGCCGCCGGGCGGTAGACGTCGCAGGCCACGAGCAGGGGCTTCTTGTCGTTCTTCTTGATCATGTTGCCCAGCTTGGCGCACATGGTCGTCTTGCCCGCGCCCTGCAGGCCGCAGAGCATGTAGATCGTCGGCGGCTGGGGGGAGTAGGTCAGCTTGGCGTTGGTGCCGCCCATCAGGTTGGTCAGTTCCTCGTTGACGATCTTGACCACCTGCTGGCCGGGCGTGAGGCTTCCCATGATGTTCTCGCCCACGGCTCGCTCGGTGACCTTCTTTACGAAATCCTTGACGACGGTGAAGTTCACGTCGGCCTCGAGCAGCGCCATGCGCACCTCGCGCATCGCGACCTTGACGTCCGCCTCGGTGAGCTTGCCCTTGCCGGAAAGCTTCTTAAAAGCCCCTTGCAGCTTGTCGGTCAATCCCTCGAATGCCATGAAACCTCACCTCTCCCGCAATATCTCCTCCAGCGCCGCTCGGGCCTCGCGGATGCGCTCCGCGTCCCTGCCCGCCGCTTCGATGCCGTCCAGCGCGCGCATGCAGCGCCTCGCCTGCTCGCCCAGCGCCCGGTAGCGCCCGGCGAGCCCGAGCTTCTCCTCGTAGTCCGCGAGCTGGCGGCGGCCCTTCTGCAGCGCGTCGCTGACGCCCTGGCGGGTGATGCCCAGCTGCTCCGCGATCTCCGTGAGCGAAAGGTCCTCCTCGCAGTAGAGCCGGAGCACCTCGCGCCTGTGCTCGGTGAGCAGCGGCCCGTAGAAGTCCAGCAGCGTGTTCAGCTCCACGCGCGCCTCCACATCCGCCATCCACGCTCACCCCGCAAGCAGTTTTACTTGACAGCCCATTTATTATACGCCAACGCGCCAACGATGTCAAGCCTTTTCGCTTGACATCTTCAAAAATCAACATTTGCGCTTGACAGCCCGGCAGCACAATGGTATAATTCTATCGTAATGTTGATAGAATATCTTCATAGGAGTGTGTGTGACATGACGATACGGCCTTCCACGGCATTGAGAAATGAATATGCCGAAATCTCCCGCGTTTGCCATGAGAGCGGTGAACCGATATTCATCACAAAGAATGGCGAAGGCGACCTAGTGGTGCAGAGCCTGGATGCCTACAATCAGCGCGAGGCCAGCCTGGAGCTGCGCGAGAAGCTGCTGGAGGCAGAGGAGCAATTGGCGTCGGGCGTGAAGCCCATCCCGTTTGAGGAAGCGATAGCGAATTGGAGGGCAAGGCTGGATGCGTTCCGAAGCTGATCCATTCGTGATTGAAGTTCTGCCCATCGCTCAGGAGGATCTCTATCAAGCCTTCTCCTACATCGCTGCGGACAACGCCGATGCAGCAGAGAAGCTGTTGGATGGGATCGCGGAGGCGGTAGAACGCGCCTCGCACTTTCCCTTCTCCGGAACGGAAGTGTTGGTCGGTGGGCGAAGGCTCAGGCGTTACTTTCGCCTGTACGTTCCTCCCTATTGCGTCTATTACCGGGTCATGGAGGGCAGGATCGTCATCATGCGCATACTTCACGAGCGCATGGACGCAAAGCGGTATCTATAGTCGCAGCGGCGGTGCTGGAAAGCGCCGCCGCCTTTTATTCCCCAAACCGCACCCGCACCGTCAGCCTTCCGTCCGCGTACTCCGCGCCGATGGTGCCGCCCATGCGCTCGGTGAGTATGCGGGCGATGGAGAGGCCGAGGCCGGTGGATTCGCGGGCGGATTCCACGGTGTAGAAGCGGTCGAACAGGCGGCCGGTCTGGAGCTCGTCCAGCATCGCCGCCGCGTTGGAGAAGCTCAGCTCGCCGGATTCGTCCAGCGCGATTTGCAAATCGCCGTCGGAGTACTTGGCCGCGTTGGTAAGGATGTTGCCGAGGATGCGGCTCAGCGCGGCGGGATTGAGCCTGCGCGTGACGGGGGCCTCGGGCAGATGCACCTCGGGCGCGATGCCCCGGGCGTTGAGCTCGGAGTAGGCGGCGGCCAGCGCCTCCTCGACAGCGGCGTTGAGGTTGATGGGTTCGAGCTGGAGTTCCTCGCCCTCGGCGCCGGTTGTGGTGTAGCGGAACAGCTCCTCGGTGAGGGCCTTCATGCGCCCGGCGCGCTCGCGGAGGATTGCGATGTAACGCTGCGCGTTGGGGGTGAGCGGCTCCCGCTCCAGCAGGTCGATGTAGCCGAGGATGGCCGTCAGCGGCGTGCGCAGGTCGTGGGAGGCGTTGGTCACCGCGTCGCGGAGCTCGAGGTTGCCGCTATGGAGCTTATGCCGCTCGGCGCGGAGCTGGCGCAGCTGGACGTTGAGGCTTGACGCCAGCCTGCGGACGCAGCGCTCGCCGCTGGATGTGGAGAGGAGCGCGTTGGTGTCGCCCATTCGGAGCCAGGCCTCCATGTCCCGGCGGAGGTCGTCCGTCGCGCGGCGCAGGAGGTGGAGGCGCAGGGCGAGGATGGCGGCGAGGATGGCCGGGAGCGCGCAGAGGACGGCGAGGATGGGGGTGGGCATGGGTGGGTTCTCCTTCCTCTTTGGATGCTGGACGGCGAAGCGTTTTTGGAGAGTTAGTGGCGGCTGCCTTGATTCGGGAAGCTCTGCTTCCCGAATCAACTCCGCGCCGCTGGCGGCCCGCGGTTTGGGGGCGGCGGGGCGGTGGTTCGCATTGCCGAATTATTGACTGATACCGCGGGCCGCCCGTGAGCGCGACCTCTGCTCGCGAACCACATCCGCCCACTAGGCACAACCTCAGGGGATACGCTGGGCTCCGCCCAGACCCGCCCGGGCGCTGCCCGGGACCCGCTGGACTCTGTCCAGACCTGCCAAGGAACCTGAGGTTCCTTGGATTCTCCCTTCTGCTGCCGCGTGCTCGTCGACGGACTTTGGGCCCGTAGATGGGCCCAAAGTCCTGCCATTCGTTCCTATCGCTTCCTTACTTGATGTCCTTTCGCTTGAATACTGCGTAGCCTGCTCCGCTGGTGAGCAATACTACCGCCGCCGCAGTGAACGGCCACCTTCCCAGGTGCTCCGGGTCGGCCCGGTCCGCCAGCTGGATCGCCTGGCCTTGGGGATTGATATCGCTGAGCCACTGGTAGAGCATCCGCCTCGTGCCGCTCACGTAGAACGGATTGGGCACCTCCTCCACGCCCATCGGGATGCCATCCCCTGAGATGTACGCCTCCACGCCGCCTTGCGTGATCGTGACCGGCGGCGACATCATCGGCTCCTCTTTGAGCCGCTCGTTCACGTAGCTGCCCCCGGTGAGCAGCCCCGTCATCACCGCCAGGCTGACCAGCACGGCGGCGGTGCGGCTCTGCATGCCCAGCGCGAACGCCGTGGAGATGGCGGAGAATCCCAGCAGGCAGAGCGCGCTCGCGGCGAGCAGCAGCGCGTCCCTTCCCGGGTTCTCGAATCCGTCGGACGCGACGGGGCCGATGAGCGCCAGCGGCGCGACGTAGACCGCCGCCAGCGCGAGGCACGCCGCGCAGTTCACGATCAGGTGCGACAGGTACACCCACCTGCGCTCGCTGCCGGCGATCAGTTTATTGCGGATGGTGCCGTCGGCGTAGTCGGCGCCGGTGACCATGCCGACCACCGCCGCGATCACGAAGCCCAGCGTCGGCACGTGGTTAAACAGGTCGCTTTCGAGAAACCATTCCTCATCGGGAAACTTGGCCTTCATTCCGCAGATGTCGATCAGCACCCAGGCGCTGATCAGGAGCATCCCCAGCAGGCACAGGGCGAAGATCTTGCTCGAAGCCAGCCTTCGGAAGTCGGCGCGAAGCAGCTTACGCATGCGACTCACCCCCGACCAGCGACATGAAGTAGCTCTCCAGGCTCTCGTCGCGCTCCTGGGCGGAGGTCAGCTCGCAGCCCTCGGCGTCGAGCCTGCGCACGAGCTCGGCGACGTTGAGCTGGGCGTAGGCGTCGGCGGTGCGGTCGTCGAGCACCTTATACTCGATCTTCAACTCATCGAGCACCCTGGCCATCGGCCTGGTGTCGCTGACGGTGAGCCGGACGCACTTGCGGCAGGCGGCCTCGAGCTCCGTTGCGCTGAGCTCCCTGACCATGCGGCCGTGGTCGATGAAGCCGTAGTGGGTGGCGAGCCGCGCGAGCTCGTCGAGGATGTGGCTGGAGATCAGCACGGTGATGCCCCGCGCGCGGTTGAGCTTGAGGATCAGCTCGCGCATCTCGACGATGCCCTGGGGGTCGAGGCCGTTGACCGGCTCGTCGAGCACCAGGAAGTCGGGGTCGCCGGCGAGCGCCATGGCGATGCCGAGCCTCTGCTTCATGCCCAGCGAGAAGTGGCGGGCCCTCTTCGAACCGGTGCCCTCGAGCCCCACGAGCCGGAGCAGTTCGCCGATGCCCGAGAAGTCGGGGAGGCCCAGTATGCGGTACTGCTGGCGCAGGTTGTCACTGGCGGACATCTCGCCGTAGATGGACGGCGTCTCCACCACCGCGCCCATGCGCCGGCGAGCGCGGGAGATCTCCGGGGAGTCCCCTGGCGTGCCGTAGAGCGCGTAGCTTCCGGCGCTGGGCCTCTGCAGCCCGCAGATCAGGCGGATGAGCGTGGTCTTGCCCGCGCCGTTGCGGCCCACGAGGCCGTAGATCGCGCCCCGGGGCACGCGCATGGTCAGCCCGTCCAGCGCCTTGAAGTCGCGGTAGCGCTTGGAGAGGCCCGTGGCAGTCAAAACATATTCCATGAGATGATTCCTCCTTTCGTTGCGCCCATTCTACGACAAAAGCGTCAAGAGGGCGGTCAAGAAAAGAGTATAGAAATGGTCAAGATTTTTTGTTGCGCCTGGCCGGCGCATGCCGCCGCCTTGCAGGCGGCATGGGGATCGGAATCCCCACTGGGGATTCCGGTCAGCGGCGGCGCTTCGCGCCGTCGCTGCTGCCTCACGGCAGGGGTGCCTGCCGGCGGCCCAAGGAGAGTGGAAGGCGAGCTGCTCTTTGAGCAGCTCGGTCGGCCCTGGAAGGGCCGACTGCCACGGCTCAAATC
>CANQGC010000221.1 GCA_947600345.1 uncultured Clostridia bacterium | reverse complement strand
TGCTGCGCTTCCTGATGGAAGGCAGGGCCTCCAGGGCATCTCCCGGTAGTTGAGGAACTTACCTGTTCCCATGGAGGCCCTGCCTTCCATCAGGAAGCGCAGCAGGTAGATCTGCGCCGGGATGTTCGAGAGCGCCAGTGCGCCGGGGTCGTCCGATTCGATGCGGAACGCCGGATGGTACACCCGGTAGTCCACGTAGAGCAGCTTCACATGAAAGCAGCCCTTCGCCTCGTCCCACTTGCAGCCGGTGCGCTGGCTCGCCTCGTCGGGGTCGAGCTTCTTAAACTCCTCGATATAGTGCTCGAGGGGCACCATTTCCTTGTTGTTTTCGATGATGCGTTCTTCGTTCATAAACTCACTCCATCATGCTGGGGAACAGCTCGGCGTTGGTGTGGGGCAGGAAGCAGGCGGCCATGAACTCGTCCATGTAGCCGGGCGTGGTGGAGAGCTCCACGTAGGTCATCGACTGGGCGAGCTCCGCCACCTTGTCGCGGGCCGCGTCGCTCATCAGCATCGCGTAAGCGCCGGAGAGCGACGAGTTGCCGATGTAGTGGAAGCGCTCCAGCGGCAGATCCGGGAACATGCCGATGCGCACGGTGTTGCGCATGTTGATGCCGCTGCCGATGCCGCCCGCCACGTACATCTGCTCGATGCAGGACACGTCCAGCTCCAGTGACTTGAGCAGCGTGCAGATGGCCGAGAAGATCGCGCCCTTCGCCCGGATGAAGTTGTCGATGTCCACGATGTTGATCGTGATCGGCCGCCCGGTCTCGGACTCCTCCTCGGTGGCGAGGATGTAGCAGTCGAAGCCGTTCACGTCCTGGCTGACGCGCTTGCCCTCGCGCACAAACTGTCCCTTAGCCGATATGATGCCGCAGCGGAACAGCTCGGCGATCACGTCGATGATGCCCGAGCCGCACAGGCCCACGGGCTTCTGGCCCGGATCTCCGATCACGCGGAACGTGGGCTCCATGGTCTCCTTGTCGATGGTGCAGGCCTCGATGGCGCCGTCGGTGGCGCGCATGCCGCAGGAGATGTCGCCGCCCTCGAAGGCCGGGCCCGCCGAGCAGGCGCAGCTCATCAGGAAGTCGCGATTGCCGAACACGATCTCGCCGTTGGTGCCCAGGTCGATGAACAGCGACATTTCGTCGTGGTTCCAGATCATGCTCATCAGCGCGCCGGCGGTGATGTCGCCGCCCACGTAGCTGCCGATGTTCGGCGCGAGGATCACCTTCGCCTCGGGGTTGGCAGGGAGCTTGACGTCCCGGGCCATCAGGCCATTCCAGTGGAAGAAGGACGGGATGTAGGGCTCGGTGCGCACGGAGTTGGCGTCCACGCCCACGAACAGGTGGTTCATCGTGGTGTTGCCTGCCACGGTGACGGCCAGCACGCGCTCGGGCGAAACGTTGGCCTCGGAGCACATGGTGCGGATCAGCGGCTGAAGCGTCTCCTTGACGATGGCGTCCTGCAGGCGCTTGCGGCCGCCGGGCTTGCCGGATTCGATGATGCGGTTGATGACGTCTGCGCCGTAGCGAATCTGGCCGTTGCCCGCCGAGCCGCGGGAGAGAAGCTCGCCGGTCTCCAGGTTCACCAGCACGGCGGTGACGGTGGTGGTGCCGATGTCGATGGCCACGCCGCAGATGGGGGAGGTATCTCCCGCCGGAGCCACGGCCATCAGCGTGAAGCGGTCGCCGTCGCGCCGGCCCATGCAGCGAATCTTCCAATCGGCCTCTCGCAGCGTGGCGGCCAGCTCGACCATCGCGCAGTGGGGGATGTCCACGAACTCCACGTCCAGCTCCTCCATCAGCGCGCGCTCCACGCGCTCGTTGTCGGGCATGGTGTCGTCCAGCGTGGGGGCGGAGAGCTCGAGCACGCAGGACAGGTAGTCGTTGAGGAAGGGGATGCCGGCGTCCACGACGCTCTGCTTGGCGGCGTTGAATATGGCCACCTCCTCGCCGGTGGAGAGGTCGGCGGTCTTCATGCGCGACTTGTAGGCGGAGGCGATGTCCGGCACCTCGATCTCCACGTCGGAGACGATGCGGCTCAGGCAGGCCAATCGCCAGCCCGCGGCGTAGTCCTCCTCGGAGATCTGCCGGGGCTTGGGGGAGTTCAGCGCTCCCTTGACGAGCCTGATCCGGCACTTGCCGCAGGAGCCGTTGCCCGAGCAGGGCGCGTCGATGGCGACGTTCGCCTTGCGCGCCAGCTCCAGCAAATTCTCATTCTCCTGGGCGAAGATTTCCCGAGGCTCGCCGTGCTCAAAACGGAAGGTGACTTTCAGCATGGGGATTCTCCTTTTCCGCATATTTCACTCCCTATATTGTACAACGGAAGCCGCGATTTGGCAAGGGGGAAGCGCGAGTCATTCCGAAAAGCGCAGTGGACGCCGCCGCGCTTTTGTGCTATACTCGAGGGGTGAATCTGTAAGCGGGAGGTGAGCAACGTGAACGATCTTCTGCTTCGGGGGATTTCCATCGACTGGGATAAAATCGCCAGCGACAGCTACCTTCGCGGCATCGAGGCTTTGGCGGGGCTGGAGCGGCTGGAGCGGCTGGAGTTTGAGCGGAGCGTGAGCTTTTTCGTGGGGGAGAACGGCAGCGGGAAGTCCACGCTGTTGGAGGCCATCGCCGTGGCCTGGGGGTTCAACCCGGAGGGCGGCACGGTCAACTATCGCTTCTCCACCCGCGACACCCACTCCGAGCTCTGCCAGGCGCTGCGCGTGGTTCGCGGCGTGCGAAGGGCGCGCTCCGGCTTCTTCCTGCGCGCGGAGAGCTTCTACAATGTCGCCTCGAAGGAGGAGGACTACGCCGACCTAGCGCATCCCTCCGAGCGCTACCACGAGCGCTCCCACGGCGAGAGCTTCCTGCGCCTGGCGCAGAACTACCTCCGGCCCGACGGGCTCTACCTCTTCGACGAGCCCGAGGCCGCGCTCTCGCCCCAGCGGCAGCTGACGCTGCTGACGGAGATTCACCGCTGCGCCAAGCGCGGCGCGCAGTTCCTGATCGCCACCCACTCGCCGATCCTGCTGGGCCTGCCGGATGCGGACATCCTCAGCTTCGACGGCGGCCAAATCCACCGCTGCGCCTGCGAGGACACCGGCAGCTACCAGATCACCGAGATGTTCATCAACCGTCGCGAGCAGGTGCTGAAGATGCTGCTGGACGGGGAATAGGTTTTGTGCTATAGTAGTCTACAGAGACCGCATACATGGGAGGAGAATCCGATGAAACAGATCACCCTGGGGCGCACGGGCATCGCCGTGCCGCAGAACGCTTTTGGCGCGCTGCCGATTCAGCGTGTGGGGATGGACGAGGCTGTGCGCATACTGCGCCGGGCCTACGAGGGCGGCATGCGGCTGTTCGACACCGCGCGCGCCTACACCGACAGCGAAGCGAAGCTCGGCGCTGCCTTCGCGGGCATGCGCGAGAAGATCTACATCACATCCAAGACCCAGGCCCAGACGCCGGAGAAGTTCTGGAGCGACCTGGAGACCACGCTTGGGAACCTGCGCACGGACTACCTGGACGTCTACCAGTTCCACTGCGCGGGGCGCTGCTTCGCCCCCGGCGACGGCACCGGCATGTACGAGGCGATGCTCGAGGCCAGGGCCCAGGGCAAGGTGCGCCACATCGGCGTCTCCGCCCACAAGATCGGCGTGGCGATGGAGTGCGCCGAGTCCGGGCTCTACGAGACGATCCAGTTCCCGTTCAGCTACCTGTCCTCCGAAAAGGAATTGGCGCTGGTGGAGAAGTGCCGGGAGAGGAACATCGGCTTCATCGCCATGAAGGGCCTGGCCGGCGGGCTGATCAACAACGCCCGCGCCGCGATGGCCTACATGCTGCAGTTCGACAACGTGCTGCCCATCTGGGGCGTGCAGCGCATGTCCGAGCTGGAGCAGTGGCTGGCCTTCATGGACGACGAACCGGCGCTGGACGAGGAGACGCGCGCCTTCATCGAGCGCGAGAAGGCCGAGCTGCGCGGCGAGTTCTGCCGCGGCTGCGGCTACTGCATGCCCTGCCCCCAGGGGATCACAATCAACAACTGCGCCCGCATGTCCCTGATGCTCCGCCGCGCCCCCAGCGATGCTTGGCTGAACGAACACTGGCAGGCCGAGATGAAGAAGATCGAAACCTGCCTGGAATGCGGCCAGTGCGCGAGCAAGTGCCCCTACGAGCTGAACACGCCGGAGCTGCTGAAGAAGAACTACGAGGACTACAAGAAGGTGCTGGCGGGGGAGGTCAGGGTGCAGTGAGTGCCTTCCGCCGCGCCGAAAGGATGGGAAGATCGAAGCCCGGAGGTGCGCCGTGACGCTGCAACAGTTGAGATACGCCGTGACCGTGGCGGAGGCCGGCTCCATCACCGAGGCTGCGAAGCGGCTGTTCATCTCCCAGCCCAGCCTGTCGAGCGCGCTCAAGTCGCTCGAGCGGGAGGCGGGGCTTGCGATCTTCGCCCGCAGCCGCGGCGGCATCGCGCTGACCCGGGAGGGCATGGAGTTCCTGGGCTACGCGCGCCAGGTGATCCAGCAGATGGAGCTGCTGGAGGACAAATACGTATCCGACCGGCCCGCGCGGATTCGCTTCGGCGTGTCCACCCAGCACTACACCTTCACGGCGAACGCCTTCGTGGAGCTGGTGGAGCGCTTCGGCCAGGAGCGCTACGAGTTCATACTGAACGAGACGCGCACGCACCAGATCCTCGAGGACGTGAAGAACCGCTTCAGCGACTTGGGCGTGCTCTACCTCAGCCGGAACAACGAATCGGTGCTGCGCCGGAGCCTGGAGGAGAATGGGCTGCGCTTCCATGAGCTCTTCAGCGCCGCGCCTCACGCGTTCGTGCGCTCGGATCACCCGCTCTCCGCCAGGCCCAGCGTGAAGCTGGAGGACTTGAAGCCGTATCCCCGCCTGAGCTTCATCCAGGGCAACTACGAATCCGCCTACCTGGCCGAGGAGCTCTACAGCACCGTCCCCGCCGAGAAGAACATCCGGGTGAGCGACCGGGGCGCGATCGTCAACCTCATGCTGGGCACG
>CANQGC010000220.1 GCA_947600345.1 uncultured Clostridia bacterium | reverse complement strand
CAGGAGGCGGAGGCGCTGCTGGAGTCCATTCGCGGCATGTCCGCGCGCGGCATCGCGGTGATCTTCATCACGCACCGCCTGCAGGAGATCCTGGACGTGTGCGACAAGGTGGTCGTCATGCGCGATGGCGTGATCGTCCGGGACGTGCCGGCGGCCGAGACCAACGTAACCCAAATCACGAGTTGGATGGTCGGCCGAGACGTGAGCGGCGCGTCGGACATCCACCGCACGCCGCCCGAGACGCGCACCATACTCTCGATGCGCAAGCTCTGGGTGGACATGCCCGGCGAGCTCGTGCGCGACGTGAATTTGGACGTGCGCGAGGGCGAGATCCTGGGCATCGGTGGCCTGGCCGGCCAGGGCAAGCTGGGCATCCCCAACGGCGTGATGGGATTGTATCCCGCCGGCGGCAGCGTGGAGTTCGACGGAAAGAGCATCCCGCTGAACCAGCCCCGCGCCTGCCTGGACGCGCAGCTGGCCTTCGTCTCAGAGGACCGGCGCGGCGTGGGCCTGCTGCTGGGCGAATCGCTGGAGTGGAACATCGCCTTCCCGGCCATGCAGATTCGCGGAAGCTTCCTGAAGAACTGGCTCGGCGGCGCGATCAAGTGGCGCGACGACAAGGCCATCGAGGAGGTCACGCGCAAGTACATCGAGGATCTGCAGATTCGCTGCACCGGCGGCGGCCAGAACGTCAAGGAGCTCTCCGGCGGCAACCAGCAGAAGGTGTGCCTGGCGAAGGCCTTCGCGCTGGAGCCGAAGTTCCTGTTCGTGTCCGAGCCGACGCGCGGCATCGACGTGGGCGCGAAGGCGCTGGTGCTGCAGGAGCTGACGAAGTTTAACCGCGAGAGCGGCGTCACCATCGTGATGATCTCCTCGGAGCTGGAGGAGCTTCGCCAGATCTGCGACCGCATCGCCATCGTCTCCGGCGGGCGCATCGCGGGCATACTGCCCGCCACGTCGCCCAGCGAGGAGTTCGGCGCGCTGATGGTCAGCTCCGTGGTTTGAGGAGGGGTTGTATGAGCGAATATGTGAAAGAGAGCGAGCGCAGCATCTCGGCGCGGATGCGCCAGGCGCTCAAGAGCTTCGGCCTGCCGAGGCTGATCATCGCGCTGTTTCTGCTGCTGATGTTCGTGCTGACGCCGTTCGCCGGCTCGAACCTCGTGTCGCAGATCACCAACGTGATCAACCGCTTCAGCTGGAACGCAGTGCTGGTTCTGGCCATGGTGCCGATGGTACACTCCGGCTGCGGATTGAACTTCGGCCTGCCGGTGGGCATCATCGCGGGCCTGCTGGGCGCGACCTGCGCCATCGAGTGGGGCTTCACCGGACCGGTGACCTTCTGGATGGCGATACTGATCGCCACGCCCTTCGCGCTGCTGTTCGGCGCGGCCTACGGCTGGCTGCTCAACAAGATCAAGGGCGGCGAGATGATGATCGCCACCTACGTGGGTTTCTCCGTGGTGAGCTTCTTCTGCATGATGTGGCTGGTACTGCCCTTCAAGAAGGGCGACATCGCCTGGGGCTTTGAGGGCACCGGCCTGCGCACCACCTTCCCGCTGGATAAGTACTACGAGGGCGTGCTCTCCAACTTCCTGCGCGTCCAGATCGGCCGCCTGGTGATTCCCACCGGAGCGCTGCTGTTCTTCGCGCTGCTGGCGATTCTGATCTGGGCGTTTTTGCACACCAAGACCGGCACGGCCATGACGGCGGTGGGCTCCAATCCCAACTTTGCCCGGGCGTCGGGCATCAACGTGGACCGCATCCGCCTGCTCTCCGTGGTGATGAGCACCTGGCTCGCGGCGGTGGGTATACTGGTCTACGAGCAGGGCTTCGGCTTCGTGCAGCTTTACAACGCGCCGTTTAACATGGCGCTGCCGGCGGTGTCGGCGATATTGATCGGCGGCGCCTCGGCCAACAAGGCCTCCATCACCAACGTGATCATCGGCACGATCCTCTTCCAGGGCATCGTGACCATGACGCCCACCGTGATGAACGGCCTGATCAACCTGGACATCAGCGAGGTTCTGCGCATGGTCGTCTCCAACGGCATGATCCTCTACGCGCTGACCCGCAAGACGGAGGTGTCACGATGAATACGAAGAAATCCTCCGCACCGAAGCGCGCGCTCACCTTCCTGAGCAATAGCGCCGTGCCGCTGATGTTCATCATCATCATCGCCATCTGCATACCGATCTCGGGCTTCTCCCCCACCTTCCTGCTCAACGAGGTCATGACGCGCCTGAGCCGCAACGCCTTCCTGATCCTGAGCCTGCTGATCCCGATCATGGCCGGTATGGGCCTGAACTTCGGCATGACGCTGGGCGCGATGGCGGCGGAGATCGCGCTGATCTTCGTCACCGACTGGCAGATCTGGGGCATCCCCGGCATCGTGCTGGCGATGATCCTGTCGATCCCGCTGTCGGTGATCCTGGGCATACTCTGCGGCAAGATCCTGAACGCGGCGCAGGGCCGCGAGATGATCACCAGCTACATCATCTCCTTCTTCATGAACGGCGTCTACCAGCTGATCGTGCTGTACATGATGGGCTCGCTGATCCCGATTCTGCACGGCAACATCGAACTGCCCCGCGGCTACGGCGTGCGCAGCTCGGTGGACCTGACAAACATCCGTAAGACGCTGGACAACCTGCTGGCGATCAACATCGCCGGCGTGCGCATCCCGGTGGCGACGCTGCTGATCATCGCGCTGATGTGCCTGATCATCGTCTGGTTCCGCCGCACGAAGCTCGGCCAGGACATGCGCGCCGTCGGGCAGGACATGGAGGTCGCGCGCGACGCGGGCATCAACGTGGAGCGCACGCGGCTGATCTCCATCGTGATCTCCACGGTGCTGGCCGGCATCGGCATGGTCATCTACCTGCAGAACATGGGCGACATGGCCACCTACTCCTCCCACAGCCAGATCGGCATGTTCTGCATCGCCGCGCTGCTGGTGGGCGGCGCCAGCGTGGACCGCGCGTCCATCGGCAACGTGTTCCTGGGCGTGATCCTGTTCCACACGCTGTTCATACTCGCTCCCTCCGCGGGCGCGAAGATCACCGGCAACGAGGTCGTGGGCGAATACTTCCGCGTGTTCGTGTCCTACGGCGTCATCACGGTGGCGCTGGTCATGTATGAGACGAGGAAGCGCCGCGCCAAGGCCCGCGCGGCCCAGCAGCTCAGACAGGAGCAGGAGGTAGAGAAATGAAGACGCGTAGAATCCTGTTCTGTGCCTGCGCGATACTGGTGCTGATCGCCATCGCCTGCGCGATGCTCGTCATCGGCAGAGGGCACACCATGTACTTCGACAACAAGGACCTCGAATACGACGGCCAGACCTACGCGGCGTCGCACCGCATCAACGTGTACGTCAACGACGAGCGCGTAGCGCGACTCTCCGAGGGGGATCGCGGACTGGCGACCTTCACCGGCCAGTCGTTCTCCTTCGACCTCGTGGTCACGCGGGTGGACGACGGCGAGGAGGAAAACTTCTCCTACACGCTGAAGGTTCCCTACGCGGAGGACGGCATCATCGTCAATCTGCCCGGCCTGATCGAAGATCTGCCCGAGGACGCCTGGATGAGCGAATTCGTTCCCGTTCCCTCCGTGGAGGAGGAAGAGGACGAGGAGATCGTCATCGACGAATTCGACATGGCCATGGAGGACGACATGGGCGCATAAGCCCAACACGCCCCACCGAAGCCAAGCAAAGTGCGCATCAATGCGCACTTTCGCTTTTCTATACGCCCCGCTTCGAACCAAGGCAACCACAGAAATGCGAGGCAGGACTTTGGCCTCGCTCCGAGGCCAAAGTCCGTCACAAAAGCGCGGCAGCAAAAGGGAGAATCCAAGGAACCTCAGGTCCTTGAAGGTTGGAAACCCAAAGGGTTTCCAAGTTCGGCCTTTAGGCCGAACCGCACCGTCTCAAATCGAAGATTTGAGACGGCGCGCCGCGGGATTCTTAAGGGACAGAGTCCCTTAAGGCAACACCGCACAAAAGAAAGTAGTGCAAGAATTGGAGAAAAGAAGTAAAATAGGAGCATGGACAAGCAAATTAGTGCGGGGTACCTGCTGGACGAGTTGGCGCAGGTACGGACGAAGAAGAAAGAATTTCTGGAGCAGATCGATCGAATCGTTCCGTGGGACGAATGGGAGAGCATGATCCGGCCGAGCTATTACAAAGGAGAGCGCGGGAACAAGCCCTACGAACTGAGATTGATGTTGCGACTGCACGTACTGCAAAACCTGTACGACCTGTCGGACGAAGGGACGGCGGCGGAAGTGATTAACAGTCGTGCGTTTTCGGAGTTTTGCGGAATCGACGCCAGCAGCCAGGTGCCGGACGGGGACACGATTGGGCGATTCCGGAACATCCTGGTGAAGAAAGGCCTGCAGGAGAAGTTATTCCAGCAGGTGGTGGAGTTGTTGACGGAGCGAAAGCTGATTCTGAAGAAAGGGACGATCGTGGACTCGACGCTGATCACGGCGCCATCATCGACGAAGAACCAGAAAAAAGAGCGGGACCCGGAGGCACATTCGACGAGGAAAGGCAACAACTGGTACTTCGGGTACAAGGCGCACATAGGGGTGGACAAGGATACAGGGCTTGTGCACCACGTAAAAGTGACGAGCGCGAATGTGAACGACGTAGTGGAGACGTCGAAGCTGTTGACGGGAGAAGAGGACAGCGTGTACGGGGACAGCGGCTATCAGGGAGCCGAGAAGCGCGAGGACGCGGTGCGGCGGAACAAAGACGGGAAGAAGATCCGATACAAAATCAACCGCAAGCCGACCGAGATTAAGAAACACAGCGCGAGATCACAGGGACAACTGAGACGCCGAGAGCGCGAGAAATCGTCAATCCGCGCCAAAGTGGAGCACGTCTTCGCGGTAGTGAAGCGCCTGTTCCGGTTCCGAAAGACGCGATACAGAGGGCTGGCAAAGCAAGTACGGGCGTATTCAAGATTTTCTGTAAAGAGCAACTGTGACGGACGAAAGATTTCCGGAGCCAGAGGTCATAGCCGACGGTCAG
>CANQGC010000219.1 GCA_947600345.1 uncultured Clostridia bacterium | reverse complement strand
CACGTAGCGGGTGGGCGCGATCATGGGCCAGCCCGCGTCGTTGAAGAACAGCTCGCGCACCTGGGTGATGTAGCGGCTGTTGGCGGCGAAGCGGGTGTGGTGGATGATGAACCAGCGGTTCGCATCCGGATCGTGGTAGACGCTGTTGTGCCCCGGGGAGCGGATGGCGTTCTCCCGGTCGCTGTTCTCACCCTCGAGCGGCGCGAACAGGTAGCCGCCCATCAGCTTCGTGCCGTAGGGGGCGATGTCCTCATCGTTCCAGAAGTTGCCGGGCGCGCACTTGCAATCCAGCATGGAGTTGCCCGCGGCGTCCTCGTAGGGCCCGGCCACGTCCTTCGAGCGGCAAACGCGCATGTTGTAGCCGTCGCCGGCCTCCAGTCCGCCGAAGGAGAGGAAGAGGTAGTAGTAGCCGGTCTCCGCGTTGTAGACGATGTAGGGCGCCTCGATGCGGCTGTGGTTGCCGCCCAGCAGGTGGATGCCGTAGGGCTCCTGCCCGTCGAGGATCAACCCCGTCTCCGGGTCCAGCTCCAGCAGGAAGATGCCGCCGGAGTAGGAGCCGTAGACCATGTAGAGCCGCTCGCCGCTGGCGTCGAAGAACACGCAGGGGTCGATGGCGTTCGGGTACCGGGTGGCGTCGTAGCCCTCCTCCCCGCTCCGGAGCAGGATCTGCACGTTCTCAAAGGGCCCCTCCGGGCTGTCGCTGACGGCCAGGCCCAGCGCCGCGAGCGGCTTGGAGCCCTCGCAGCAGCAGTAGTACATGTAGTAGCGCCCGTCGGCGAGCCGGATCACGTCCGGTGCCCAGAAGGTACCGGTCTCCGCCCAGGTCATCGCCTCCCGGAACTCCACGGCGTACTCGGGCTGCAGCGCGCACTTGTCCAGGTTGGAGAACATCTTCCACGCCACCAGGTCGTCCGACCAGGCCGCCTGCATGTGGCTGCCGTAGATGTAGAAGCGTCCGTCCACGTCGCGGAACACGGACGGGTCGTGGACGCTCACGTTCTTGAACTTCACCTGCGCGGCCTGCGCCGGCGCCGCGAGCAGCAGCGCCAGCGCGAGAACCGCGAGCAGAATTCTCTTTCGTCTCATACCTTAAACCGCGTGCCCTAGCCCTTGACCGCGCCGGCCGTCATGCCCTCGACGATGAACTTCTGCGCGAACAGGTAGATCAGCAGAAGCGGCAAAATCGCGAAGCAGGAGCCGGTGATCATTAGGTCGTAGTTGTTGCCGTAGGGCGACCAGAGGGTGTTCAGGCCGATCGGGACGGTGTACTTGCCCGCGTCGGAGATGACCAGCATCGGCCACAGCAGGGCGTTCCAGCAGCCCATGCCGGTGAGCACCGCCATCGAGGCGTAGGCCGGCTTCATGATCGGCATGATGATGCGGAAGAATATGCCGTACTCGGTGCAGCCGTCCAGGCGGCCCGTCTCGATCAGATCCTTGGGTATGCCGGTCAGATACTGCCTGAAGAAGAACACCGAGCTCATGTTGACCAGGAAGGGGAGCATGACACCCGCGTAGCTGTTGCGCAGGCCCATGGCGTTGACCTGGCTGTACATGGGGAGCATCAGGATCTCCAGCGGCACCATCATCACCAGCAGCACGCACATGAACAGCGGGTTCTTGCCCTTGAAGTCGTACTTGGCGAAGCCGTAGGCGACCATCGAGGACAGAAGCAGCGTCAGGCTGCCCTGCACCAGCACCAGCAGCAGGCTGTTGCGGTACCAGATGAAGTAGCTGTGGGGATTGTATTCGCCGTTGGCCATGATGCCGGTGAACAGGTATCTCCAGGCCTTGAGGTGGAGCAGCTCGAAGTCGGGCCGCAGGTTCAGGCCGCTGACGAACAGCTCCGCGCCGCCCTTGAACGTGCCCAGCAGCAGCGCGTAGAGCGGAATCAGGAACAGTATGCACAGCACGATGAAGAACAGCGTGAGCGCCACCGTGGCAATCGGATGCCGTTTGGCTTTTCGATTATTCATGCTCAGTCCTCCTTCTTTCCGATCACACCGGTGGCCCAAAGCTGGAGAACGGTGATGATCATCGCGCCGACGAGCAGCACCAGGCCGACCGCGGAGGCGAAGCCGAAGCGATCCACCTGCTCAAAGCCGTAGCGGTACAGATAGCCGACGATGGTCAGGCCGTAGTTCTTCGGGGAGTTGTTGCCGCCGAAGATCATGTAGCTCTCGGTGAACATCGAAAGGCCGGCGTAGATGGAGATCGTCAGCACGTAGATCGCGGTGGGCTTGAGCAGCGGCAGGCTGATCTTCGTGAACTTCTGCCAGCTGTTGCAGCCGTCCAGGTCCGCCGCCTCGTACAGCTCCGACGGGATGGCCTTCAGGCCCGCCATGTAGTAGAGCATGTTCATGCCCGTCCAGCGCCAGAAGCATAGCAGCACCATCGCGAACATCGATCCGCTCGCCGACTTCAGCCAGGCGATGGGCTCCATTCCGAACAGGCCGCGCACCTCGTTCATCATGGCGCCGTCCAGCTCGGAGAACATCATGCGGAAGATGATACCGGCGACCACGACGGAGCAGAGCACCGGGACGTAGGCAACGGACTTGAACACGCCGCCCATCTTGGTGAGCTTCGACTCGGTCATGTAGGCCAGCAGCATCGGAATCGGGATCAGTATGGCGCAGGTGAGCACCATGTAGATCAGCGAGTTCTTCACCGCCGTGTGGAAGTTCTTGTTGCCGAATAGGTTCTTGTAGTTCTCCAGGCCGATCCACTCGTTGCCCGCGCCCGTGACCTTCTGGAAGCTCATCAGGATGGTGTTGATCAGCGGATAGGTGAAGAAGAGCAGGAACGTAATGACGAAGGGCGCGATGAACACGAAGGGAGCGATCTTGGTATCGTACAATAGCTCGCGGTTCAGCGCCACGTAGATCACGATCATCGCCAGGCCTGCCAGCGTGATCCACAGGCGCTGGCGGGCGATGGTCAGCCACAGGTTTTGCAGGGCAGAATAGCTCTGGCCCTCCTCCAATTGGTCAAAGAAAAACGCGCTCAGGTCGCCGTGCTCGTCGTAGGCGGCATCGTAGCGGAGGGCCTTCCCCTGCAGGGAGACCAGCGCGGCGATGCCCAGTACGAGCACGAGAACGCCGATGATCAGCAAAAAGAGCGCCCGGCGTCCCTTCTTCTTGCGCTTCACAGCTTGCATGTCTTACTTCCCCTTTCTATGCGCGCCCGGGCGGGGCGCGCAACCTGCCCGGCGTCCGCCCCTTGCCGCGCTACATAAAGCGCATGGGAGCGCGAAGGCTCCCATGCACAGCGGTTTTGCGGAATTAGAACAGATCGCTCTCGATGGCGTCCTGCGCTTCCTCCAGGGCCTCCGCGGTATCCACGCCGTCCACATAGACCTCATTCCACAGGGTGGTGCCCAGGTAGTTGTTGATGGTCGGGCTGACGGAGGTGGAGCGGATGTAGCCGATCTCGTCCTTGATCGGGATCAGAGCGTCGATCGGGTAGCCGATGAAGTACTGGTTGAACTTGTTGTCGTCGGTCTTCATGATGGAATCGTCATCCCAGATGGCGGTGTTGCAGGGGTCGAAGCCCAGCACTTCCCAGATCTGCTGCACGCCTTCGGGCGCGATCTTGGCGAAGATCAGGAACTCGGCCGCGAGGTCCGGATTCGTGCCGTTGGCGTAGATCACGGTGCCGGTGCCGCCCTGGCCGATGGAGTGCATCTGGCCCTCCTCGAAGACCGGGCACGGAGCGACCACGTAGCGATCCTTGCAGCTCTCGCCGATCTCATCGGTGAAGCGGCTCATGAACCAGAAGGGCATGATCACGCTGGCGATCTTGTTGTTGGCGATGTAGGCCTTGCCCTCCTCGGTGTCCGGCTGGCCGCCCGGGCAGGTCTCACAGATGCCGGCCTCGAGCCAGCTCTTCTGGGTGTCGATGACCTTCGCGAGCTCGGGGGTGTTGATCGTGGCGTTCAGATCATCGTCCTGCCAGTCGACGCCCTGCTGCGCCAGCATCAGGGAGGCGACCCACTGGGTGCTGGTCTCGACGGTGCCCATCCAGGCATCCGGCACAGCTTCCTTGAGCTTCACGCCGGCATCGTACCAGTCGTCCCAGGTCTTGATGTCCTCGTAGTTGACGCCGGCCTCCTCCAGCAGGCCCTTGTCGTAGAAGGACACCATCGCGCCGACGTGCAGAGGCGCGCCGTAGTACTTGCCGTCCTTGGCGTAGATCTCCAGGCGGGCCTTGACCAGGTCAGCCATGTAGGGGCTCATGGCCTCGGTCAGGTCGACCAGCTTGTCGCTGTAAGCCAGCACGTTCGGGAACTGGCCCAGCTCGACGTCGCAGATGTCCGGCGCGCCTTCGTCGGCCTGCAGCGCGACCTTGAGCTTGTTGTGCATGTCGTCGTAGCCCAGGGTCGTCACTTCGATCTCGATCGGGCGATCCGGATTGGCCGCGTTCCAGCGCTCGGCGGCCTTCTCAAAGAACTCCTGATGCTGGGCGATGAAGGTCCACATCGTCAGCTTCGTGGCGCCCTCCGCGGACGCGACGGTGGCCACGCCGAGGAGCATGCTCAGAACCAAAAGCATCGCAAACAGTCTCTTCATTGTAAATAACCTCCTTTGATATTCTTGAAGAGCGCACGGCGCTCAACAATGCGAGCCCTTCGGCTTCCGGTAAAGAGGCGCATTTTGTTTGAAATCCCGAAGGGATTTCAAACCGGCCCGGGCCGGTCGCCGCGATTTGAAACGTTATGTATCTACATTAACGTTAATCCTGTTAAATAGATTATATCACACTTCCGAAAAGCTGTCAATGCTCATTTGCATTTTCTTATTTTTTATGGTAAAATGACCATATCCAGAGGGTACCTATGCAAACATCGAATGGAGACTGCACGGCTTATGGACAAGAACGAGCACAGAGGACCGGTCACGCTCCAGGACATCGCCCGGAGGACGGGCTACTCCGTCAACACCGTATCCCGCGCGCTGCGGAACAAGAGCGACATCTCCCAGGCCACCTGCGAGCGCATCCAGCGCACCGCCCGGGAGATGGGCTACATGGTCAACCAG
>CANQGC010000218.1 GCA_947600345.1 uncultured Clostridia bacterium | reverse complement strand
ACATACTGGTCCAGCGCTTCGGCGACATACTGGACGGCAAGCGCACCTGGGCGAAGGAGCTGGCCCAGTCCAACGTGCGGCCCACGCTGCCGGACGCCGTGGCGGGCGACATCACCGCCGCGATGCCCTACCGCGCGATGACCAACATCATCAACTTCATCCAGGCCATGGACGAGGTCGTCCCGGGCTTCGCCAGCCACGAGACGCTGCTCTACTCCCCGGAGCTCAAGTTCTACTCCAACCGCATCAAGATGGACGAGAACCTGAACACCAGCGTGGCGAACCTCCACTGCCTGGGCGACTCCTCCGGCTGGACGCGTGGCCTGATGATGTCCAGTTGCATGGGCGTGCTGATGGGCCGGAAATTGGCGGAAGCGGAAGGCGCTTCGCAAAAATAATTGACGAAACAACGTGAAAGGGGTGGAAAGTTTCCACCCTTCGCGCTATAATAGGCTTACAAACCGGAAAAACAAGGAAAGGATGTGTTTCCCATGATTGATATGTCCAAGTGGCAGGCCATTGCCAAGGAAAAGATTCACGTGCGCCCGGCGACCAAGGGCCGCCTGAGCGGCAAGATCGCCATCGTCACCGGCGCGGCCCAGGGCTTCGGCAAGGGCATCGCCGAGGAACTCTACGCCGAGGGCGCGGTGGTCGGCATCGCCGACATGAATTTTCCCGGCGCCGAGGCTGTGGCGAAAGAGCTGGGCGAGTACGCCTTCGCCATCGAGGTGAACGTGACCAGCGAGGAGTCCGTCGCCAGGATGGTGCAGACCACCGTGGAGAAGTGGGGCGGCCTGGACATCCTGGTCAGCAACGCCGGCGTGGCCAAGGCGGGCAACCTGATGGAGCTGGAGGAGAAGACGTTCAACTTCGTGACCTCCATCAACTACACGGGCTACTTCCTCTGCGCCAAGTACGCCGCCGCCATCATGGAGGCGCAGCACGAGGCCGACCCGGAGGCGTACTTCGACATCGTGGAGATCAACTCGAAGTCCGGCCTGGAGGGCAGCAAGAATAACTACGCCTACGCGGGATCGAAGTTCGGCGGCATCGGCCTGACCCAGTCCTTCGCGCTGGAGCTGTGCCCCTACAACATCAAAGTCAACGCCATCTGCCCGGGCAACTACCTGGACGGCCCGCTGTGGTCCGATCCGGAGCGCGGATTGTTCGTGCAGTATCTGAACGCGGGCAAGGTGCCCGGCGCGAAGACGGTGGAGGACGTGCGCAAGTACTACATGGCGAAGGTGCCGATGAACCGCGGCTGCTTCCCGAAGGACGTGGCGCGGGCGATCTTCTACTGCGTGGAGCAGCTCTACGAGACGGGCCAGGCCATCCCGGTGACGGGCGGACAGGTAATGTTAAAGTAGACGCTACGCTTGCGCTTCGCTTTCGCGGGAAATCTGGCGATTTCCCGCGAGTGGGGGGGCTGCGGCTTGCTGAAATTGCTTCGCAATTTCCGGGCGCAAGCCTGACTGGTCGGTATTGTTTCCCCCTGCGGCTCCGCCTCCGGGGGAAACCAAATCCGCCGCGCAGGTCGCCGGATTTGATTTTATAGGGCTGTTCTGTAAGCGTTTTTGAAAATTTTGGAGCCTGCGCTGTGGGCGTGGGCTCCGTTTGGGAAGGAATGGAGAGTATGAACAACGCGTCTCAGCATGCGGCACTGATTCTGGCGGCGGGCATCGGCTCGCGGCTCGCGCCGATCACGGATACCCGGCCCAAGGGATTGGTGGAGGTCAACGGCAAGCCCATACTGATCAAGCAGATCGAGAATTTGTGGGAGAACGGCGTGCGGGACATATTCATCGTCACCGGCTACCGGAGCGAGATGATCGCAGAAGCGGTGCACGCGCGCTGGCCAGAGGTGCACATCATCCACAGCGAGGACTACCTGAGCACGAACAACATGTACTCGGCCTGGCTGGCTCGCGAGGCGCTGGGCGGACGGCCCTTTTTGATGATGAATGCGGACGTGTTCTACGATGCCTCCGTGGCCGCGGCGCTGCTCGGCTGCGAGAGCGAGAACGCCATCGTCGTGGACATCGGCACCTATATGGAAGAGTCAATGAAGGTGGTCGAGCGGGACGGGCGGCTCGTGGAGATCTCCAAGCAAATCCCGCCGGAGCGGGCGCTGGGCGCGTCCATCGACGTGTACAAGTTCTCGGCGTCGGGCGGGGCGGCGTTCTTCGCCAAGTGCGACGAGTACATTTCCGGTCGCCAGGAGCTCAAGAAGTGGAGCGAGGTCGCGCTCAACGATATTCTGCCCGAGGTCGAATTCCGCGCCTGCCCGCTGGCGGGCCGCTGGTTCGAAATCGACAACCACGACGATCTGGCCGCCGCGGAGAAGCTGTTTAGCTGATTCCGCGACGCGCAAATCGCCCCGGAGCCGCTTCGCTCCGGGGCGATTTGCTTATCGGTTTTCGCGCTGCTGCCGGACGTAGTCCTCCTTCAGGATCGCGTAGAGCTCCACGTCCACGTACCTGCCCTTGTTGAGCAGGCGCTGGCGGAGGGTGCCCTCGTGGCGCATGCCGCACTTGCGCATCACCGCGCCGGAGGCGGCGTTGGGGACCTCGTGCTGGGCTTCGATGCGGTTCAGATTCATCGTGCGGAAGCCGTGGCGGAGCACCGCCTCCAGCGCCTCGGTCATGATGCCCCGGTTCCAGTAGGCCCGGGAGAGGGAATAGCCCACCTCGGCGGCGGCGTTCTCCCGCTGAATCCACATGAAGCCGATGGTGCCGATCAGCTTGCCGTTCTCCTTCCACTCGATGCCCCAGCTGGCCGGTTCGCCCATGCGGTACTTGCGCATCATGTAGCGGATGTAGCCGCGCGCCTCGCCGACGCTCCGCTGGGGATCCCAGAGCACGTACTTCGCCACCAGGGGATCCTGGCTGTACTCGAACACGTCCTGGGCGTCCCGCAGGCCCAGCTTGCGAATGCGCAGCCGCGGCGTCTCCAGCGTGGGCATGAAGCCCGAAAGTATGTCCATCCTTCCGCTCCGTCAGATGAGGTTGTTCGCCATGCACAGGCAGATCTGGGTCTTGGCGTCGCGGATCTCGCCCCGCAGCACCATCTGCAGCGCCTCGTCAAAGGGCATCTTCACCACGTTCAGGAATTCATCCTCGTCGGGGCGGCTCTCGCCCGCGCGCAGCTCCCGCGCCAGGTAGAGGGAGATGCGCTCGTTGGTGAAGCCGGGGGTGGTGAAGGTGTCGGTCAGGTGCGTCCAGGAGTCGGCCTCGAAGCCGGTCTCCTCCTTCAGCTCGCGCTTGGCGGCCAGCAGCCGGTCCTCGTCCAGGCTGTCCAGCTTGCCGGCGGGCACCTCCAGCAGCACCTGGTCGATGGGCGCGCGGAACTGGCGCACCAGATACACGTTGCCATCCGCGTCCACCGGCAGCACCGCCGAGGCGCCCACGTGCATCGCCACCTCGCGCTTGGCCTCCTTGCCGTTGGGCAGCAGGTTGGTCAGGTGATCGATGTGCAGTATGATGCCGTCGAATACCCGCTCGCGGGATAAGTTCTTTTCGATGATGGATTCGTCGATGGAATCGTCGCGGTAGTTTTTCATGTGCCGAAGCCTCCCTGCTGTGATGTGATTGCGGCTCCCGGGGGATCACCGGGGCGCCCTGGAATGAGCTGGAAGTTCTATTCGCCCTCTCCGCGCGAAATTCCTGCCGCTTTGGGGCCGGAAGGCAAGAATTTGTTGCGCGGGGCTTTCGCGGGGAGCGAATGCCGCGCGCCGGACTCCGCCGCCGCGCTTCGTCGCGAATATTTCACTAGCCAAACGCGCGATTATGTTGTATAATAGAATCAGACCCCGAATTCTGAAAGGAGTTGGTTCGGTTGATACAGATCATTTTGGGAGACAAGGGCAGCGGCAAGACCAAGCGGCTGATCGACCTGGTGAATGAATCACTGAAGAATGAGCATGGCGACATCATTTTCATAGATGACGATAAGCGCTACATGTACGACCTGCGCCACGAGATTCGCTTCGTGGACGCCAGCGAGTACCCCGTGGGCCACAAGTGCGCGACCACCGAGATGCTGGGCTTCCTCTGCGGCATGCTGTCGGTGAACTTCGACATCTCGCTGATCGCGATGGACGCGTTCATGAAGCTCGTGCGCACGCCCCTGGATTCCCCCGAGATGGAGGCGTTCTTCCAGGCGCTGGAAGGCCTGTCCCAGGCGCACCACTGCAAGTTCCTGATCTCCGTGAGCGCCAGCGCCGACGCGGTGCCGGAGTTCGTGAAGAAGTATACGATCTGAGCCTGAATCGGATTCGGACCGCCCGCGCGGTGTGAGCCGCTGCGGGCGGTCCGCGCTTGGAGGTAGACGCATGCGCTGGTGGATCAAGGGGATCATGCTGCTGCTGGTGATCGCGCTGCTGCTCTTCGCCGGATGGAAGATGGTGCGGGGGATGGGCGCGCTGATCGCAGGCGTGCTGCCGTCCGGCTCCGAGCCCGACCCGATGTTCGCCGAGGAGGCGGAGCCCCTGCCCACGCGACCGCCGGAGCTCGATGCGGAGGCCCCCCAGCCCAGCCACCCGACGCTGGACGACTACGTGCCCGAGGTGGAATCCCCCGTGGACATGACCGCCGAGGAGCTCATTCGCATGGCCGAGGAGGCCGAGGCATCCGGCGGCGCATGATTCCGCACCCGTCCCGCATAGATACTTGCGGGGCGGTGATTTTTATGTGGAAGCGGCGGGAAGCGGCGGCGGCGCTGGCCGTGGCCGCGGCGGCGGTGGGCGCGGACTTCGCCGCGGGAAGGGACGCGGCGGCGTTCTACGCCCAGATGGCGGGCGCGTCCTGGCTGGGCGCGGCCTTCTCCGCCGCGCTGTTCGGGATCGTCACAGCGATGGCCGCCCACTTGGCGCGCCGGAGCGGCGCGCGCAACCTGTTCGCGCTGCTTCGGCGAAATCCGGGTGGGGCGCTGGGCTGGCTGGGCTGCGCGTTCTACGCCTGCGTCCTGCTGCTGGCGGGGAGCGCGCTGATCGGCGCGGCGGGCAGGCTGGGGGAGCTCGCGCTGCCGCTGCGCCACGCCCGGCAG
>CANQGC010000217.1 GCA_947600345.1 uncultured Clostridia bacterium | reverse complement strand
CGTTCCCTCCTTGGATTCTCCCCTCCCTTTCCTGACCAGGGCTGCGGCCCTGGACCCGGGGAGGAACCGAGCTTAGTACAACTGCGAAGCTTTCGTTACGCGGGGACCTCGACCCCCGCGCCCGCGAGGTTCCGTTGTTCGGGGGCTGCGCCCCCGGACCTCTGCTGGTATGGACTACGGTTTGGGCTACGGTTTGGGCTACGGTTTGGGCTACGATTGGGGTACGTTCTGGGGTAGTCTGGGATACAGTCTGGGCTCGGGGGACGGTAGGGGCTGCCGCCCCTTGCCCCTGTTGGTTGGCTTGGGGTGTGGGTTGGGGAGGCTGTGGTTGGTTTTGGGATATACAAAGGAGGCTGCCGGTTGGGTGGGCAGCCTCCTTTTTTTGGAGTGTTATTCTGCGGCTTCGGGGGTTTCCGCTGTTTCGGAGGCTTCGGGGGCTTCGGCGGGTTCGGAATCTTCGACGGTTTCGGCTGCTGCGGCTTCTGCGTCTTCGGCAGCTTCTGCGGCCTCAGCTGCTTCGGCGGCGTCGAGGGCTTCCTCGGCGGCGTCGGGGGATGCGGCGGCTTCCTCCTGCTCGATTTCTTCCTCGGCGGCCTCCTCGACCGGTTCGTCCTCGGCTTCCTCGATGATCTCCTCGGCAGCTTCGTCCTTGGCCTCGTCCTCGGGGGTCTCATCGGGGGTGATGCCGAAGTTCTCGTAGTGGTAGACCACGTTGGCCTCCTCGATCCACTTGGCCAGCTGCGCGTCGTAGGCGGCCTGGTTGGCCTGCTCCTCGGCGTCCGCGATCACGCCGTCGCGGATGTCGTCCAGCGGGACGTCGCCCGGGGTGATGTCGCTCATGTAGTAGATGATGTGGATGCCGTTGCTGCCGTACACCGGCTCGCTGATCTCGCCCACGTTGGCGATGGCCATCGCGCCGTCGGTGAAGGCCTGCTCCCAGGTGGTGGAGCTCGCGCTCACGGCGTAGCCGATGGTGGCGGTGGGCTCGTTCTGCATGCCGGGGTCGCCGTTGTACTTCGCAATCAGCTCGTCGAAGTCCGCGCCGCCGTTGAAGGCGTCGATGACCTCCTGGGCGGTGGGCATCAGCTCGGCGTAGAGGGCGTCGCGCTCGGCGGTGCAGGCGGCGATGTCCTCGTTGATCTCGTCGATGCTGCGGGGCGCCTCGGTGGGCTCGGGCTCCTCAGTGGGCTCGGCGTCCTCCGCCGGCGCTTCCGTCTCGGCGGGTTGCTCGACGGCCTCCTTCTCGGCGTCCAGGCTGTCGAGCTGGCTCTGCAAATCGGAGTAGCGCTGGGCCTGCTCGTCGCTGAATTTGACCAGCACGTGCTTCACGGCGCGGTAGCCCTCCGGATTCCAGGCGATGGGCACGCCGGCGTTGCGGTCGGAGTTGTAGGTGCGGTCGTTGGCGTAGCTCTGCTTGTTGGCCTCGATCAGCGCCTGGTAGGCGGCCTGCACGTCGTCCTCGGTGACCTGCACGTCCTTGATGGCGTAGTCGTGGGCGGCATCGGCGGCGGCGCGCTTCTTCGCGGAGTCGAGCACGTCGTCGCGGTTGACGCCGTTGTTGACCCAGTACTTCTCGGCCTCGTCGCGCAGCTCGTCGGTGACCTCCTCATCCGCGTGGAAGTAGTTCAGGTAGGCGGTGATGTACTGCTCCATCTCGGTGTCCACGTCGGCTTCGATCGCGGCCATCTGCTCCTCGTCGAACTGATCCAGGCCCAGCTCGGCCGCCTTGGCCAGCAGCAGGTTGTTCTCCACGGCGCTGTCCACGATGTCGCGCTTCACGCTCTCCGCCATGCCGTAGGCCTCCAGATCGAGGCCCATGCTCTGGTACTGGGCGGAGACCATGTCGTACTGGGCCTGCACGTCCTTCAGCCAGATGATGCCGTCGGGATCGTAGGTCGCCACGATCTGGGCGATGTAGTAAGGATAGTAGGTGTCCACCTGGGCCTGCAGCTCGGCGATCTTGGCGTTTGCGGCGTCCAGCTGGGCCTGCAGGTCGTCCTCCGCCAGCGCGCCGAAGCAGCTCAGCGCCAGCGTCAGGGCCAGGCACAGGCTCAAAATCTTGCGAATGGTCATTTTGCGTTCCTCCAGTTTCGTTTCCGGTTTCGTTTTGCGCGGGCCACGCCCGACGCTCCAGCTTCGATTATAGCACAAGGCTTCGGCAAACACAACTATTTTTCCCGGGGCATCGAACCCCGGGAAGGCAAAGTTTATGAATCGTTCATAATTTCGTCGAAGCTCAGCCCCGATAGATCTCGCAGCGCAGCACGCCGTCGCGCACGTAGACGGCGATGGTCAGCGGCTCCGCGCCGGTGTTGCGGAAGGAGAAGTCCGCGCCGGTGTTGTAGTCGGTGAGTATGGCGTCGTTGGAGCTCTCCACGTAGTGCTGGTTGTAGCGGCCGCCGTAGGTGGACTTCTCCACGATGGCCACGCCGTCCAGGTTTTTGACGGCCAGCCAGATGGCGCTGGCCACCTGGGCCACGCCCCCGCCGATGACCTTCGAGCCCCGGCCGTTGACCGCGCTCTGGTAGCCGAAGCGCTCGCTGCGGGGCCCCACCGATTCGTTGAAGGAGAACAGGTCGCCCTGGGAGAGCACGGTGTCGTTGATGCTGCTGGCGGCGAGGGTGATGTTGCTGATCAGGGCCTCGCTGCCCTCCAGCGCGATCTCGGCGCTGCCGGCGGGGCTGCGGAGCTGAGGCCCGTGGCCCGCCCAGGGCAGGAAGCCGTCCGCGAGCGCCGGCTGCACGTCCAGCGAGCAGAAGAGGCTGTCGCCGGAGAGGTACATGTGGATCGTCAGCTCGCCGCCCAGGTTGGTGAAGCGGAAGTCCAGGCCCGCCGCCTCGTCCACTTGGATGGCGTTGGCGCCGTCGGCCACGTAGGCGCCGGTGAAGCGCTCGCCGTAGGCGTGCTTCTCATCGAAGCAGATGTCGCCGCCGAGCTGGTTGAGCGCTAGGTACAGCGTGGTGGCGGCCTGGTCGATGCCGCCGCCGTTGGCGACCGCGCCGCTGCCGTTGGCGGCGGCCTGGAAGCCGTTTGCCTGGGTGACGCCGCCGATGGCCTCGTTGAAGGAGAAGCTCGACCCGCCGGGCACGACCGCGCCGTCGATGCGCTCCGCGGCGGCGTTCAGGTTGGAGAGCCGCTCCCAGGCGAGGCCGGTGATGGACGTGCGGGCGCCGATGGTCTCCTCGGCCAGCGCCGGACAGCAAACCAGCGCCAGCGCCACGGCGAGCGCCATCGCGAGCGCGCGCTTGATACTCATGGGATCAGCCCCCCTTGCGGTTGAAGGTTTTCTACCACTCTTAGATGCAAAATCGGCCCGCTTTGTTCCCGGAAGCTCACGCGCTCAGGTGAATCTCGCCGTAGGCGCCCGCCTGCTCGATCTTTAGCCGGTTCAGCCGGGTGAGCTCCAGCACCGCCAGGAACATGGTGATGACCTCCTCGCGGTTGAAGTCGTCCTCGAACAGCTCGTCGAAGCGGAAGCTGCCCCGGCGGAGCCTGCGGGCGATGGCGGCCATGCAGCCGGAGACGGTGAAGCTGTCGCGGCGGATCTCCCGGTTGGCCATGCGCTCGTTGCGCTCGTTCTGCTCGGCGCGCTCCAGCACCCGGCGGAAGGCCCGGGCGAGCTTGTCCAGCGTGAGCCCGGTGATCTCGATGTTCGGCGGCGGCAGCGGGTATTCCTCGGGCAGCTTGGTGAGCAGGGCCCGCGCCTCCTCCTCCAGCGCCTTCATCCGGGCGCTGGCCTCCTTGAAGCGCTTGTACTCGGTCAGCTGCCGGATCAGCTCCTCCTCGGGGGAGAGCGCGCCCTCCTCCTCGGGCTTGGGCGGCCGGGGCAGCATGGCGCGGGACTTGATCTCCAGCAGCGTGGCCGCCATCTGCAAGAATTCGCTGGCGGAATCCATGTCGAGCTCATCCACCAGCCGCATGGATTCCAGGTATTGCTCGGTGATCTCGCTGACGAAGATGTCCTGGATGTCGATCTTGGCGCTGGAGATCAGCGTCAGCAGCAGATCCAGCGGGCCGTCGAACTGCTTGAGCGATACGATGTAGGGCATGGATTCACCTCGACCTCAGGGGATCAGCGCGAACAGGTGTTCGAACAGCCAGCCCGCGCCGGTCATCACGCCGCCCACCAGGTAGCTCAGCGCCGTGCCCAGCGCGCCGGTGCACAGCAGCAAAAACAGCACCATCGTGGCGTTGCGGCTGGCGCGGGCCGAGGCGAACAGGTTGCGGCGCAGCACCAGGTCGTTGAGCACGTGGTAGCCGTCCAGCGGGGGAATGGGCAGGAGGTTGAAGATCGCCAGGCCGATGTTGGCGTAGACAAAGTAGCTGAGCATCTCGTAGACGTAGCTCAGCATGCGGCTGCCGGAGATGGCGGCCAGCGAATCGGCGTTGATGCTGGCGGCGTAGCGCACCCACTCGGCGGCCTCCGCGCTCCGCGCCCCGGCGTGGCGCAGCGTGCCGAACACGATGCCGCCGCAGCACAGGAAGCCCAGCAGGAACAGCAGGAAGTTCATCGTCACGCCCGCGATGGACACTAGCAGGTCGTCCTTACGGTAGTTGCGGTAGTTGCGGGGATTGACGGGCACGGGCTTGGCCCAGCCGAAGCCGAACACCAGCATCATGATGGTGCCCCAGAGGTCCAGGTGCTTGAGCGGGTTGAGCGTCAGCCGCCCGAGCATGCGCGCGGTGTTATCGCCGCAGCGGTCGGCCACCAGCGCGTGGCCGAACTCGTGGGCGGAGATCGCCAGCAGCCTGCCGGGGAACGCCAGCAGGAAGAACATCAGCGCCGTGCGCGGGTCGCTGAACATGGAAGACATATAGCGGAACAAATCGGAACCTCCCGAACGTACAATACTTCAATTCTATTATAGCCCTTTTTGGGGTGGGGCGCAAGGGGAAGGATTTTGTCCGGGAGAAAAGAAAAGGCCGCCGGGTGGGGGCGGGGTTGGTTGGAGGGGTTCCTTGGAGGGGGGGGGGATGATTTGCGAGGCGGTGGCGGGTAGGCGCGGCGGTTTGGAGAGTAAGTGGCGGCTGCCTTGAATTGGCAAG
>CANQGC010000216.1 GCA_947600345.1 uncultured Clostridia bacterium | reverse complement strand
TCCTTGGATTCTCCCCTCCCTTTCCTGACCAGGGCTGCGGCCCTGGACCCGGGGTTGGCCTTTGTTCTTCTTGCGGTAAGTTCGGTTATCGGGCCGACAATACCGGCCCTCTGGAACCTTTGGTTTTTGGGAACGGGGGTTACCGGGGATAGTTCGTGTTGCGGAGGTTGCGTTACGCCGCGGTTACGCGCCCTCGGCGGCCCAAGGGCTGTGGGCTTCGCCCGCAGCATTGGAGGACGCAGGGGAAGGGTCGGCGTTCGTTCTTCGGTTTCCTTCGTTGCTGCGCTCGTTTCCTTTGGTTTCCTCCGTTTCCCACACGCAGAAATCCTGCCCATGATCTACGGGCAGGATTTCGTCGCTTCGTACTTGGGTTTCTGGAGAAACGTGCCGCAGGACTTTGGGCGGTCGGCCTTATGCCGCCCAAAGTCCGTCGCCTAGTCGCGGCAGCAGATGGCTGCAGGCCCCGCCTGCTAGAAGCGGTCGGTGTGGTATTGGACGTGGGCGTCGGCGATCCATTGGGTGACGGCGGCGTTGTATTGGTTGAGCTTTTCCTCGTCCTCGTAGCCGCCGCGCAGGCCGTCGGCTGCCTGCTCGAAGGGCACCGGGCCCGCGGCGATGTCCGAGGCGTAGCGGAGGATGCACAGGCCGCCGCTCGTGCGAACGATGCCGGACAGGTCGCCGATCTTCTCCAGCGCCAGCGCCGCCTTCAGGAACTCGTCGCCATAGAGCGCGCCCTCGGGCGTGACGCAGCAGCCCTCGGCGGGGCCGAGGCTTCCATACTCCGCCATCAGCGCCGCGATGTCCTCACCGGCATTCAGCCGGTCCAGCGCCTGCTGGGCGGTGGGCTCCAGCGCCTCGTAGAGCGCGTCCAGCCCGGCCTGCTCGTCCTCGCCCGCGTCCATCGCGGCGGAGAGGCTCAGATACTGCGCGCCCTGATCCGCGTCGAAGGGAATCAGCACGGCCTGCACGCGGCGAACGCCCTCGGGATTCCACACCACGGCGCGCCCGGCCTCGATGTCCATCTCATACTCGCTGTAGTCCGCGGCATACGCGAGCTCGGCGCTCTCCAGCTGCTGGTCGTAGAGCTCCCTGAGCTGGCTGTCGTCCATGCTGTACTGGCTGGTCACATAGTCGTAGAGGCGCTGCTGAATGGCGCTCTGCCTGGCCTCCTCGACGGCGCTCTCCAGCGTGTAGCCGGTGCTGGCCAGGTACGCCTCGGTCTCGGCGCGGGTCTCCTCCTCGCTCTTGCCCTCCTCGGCGCGGAAGTCCATGTAGTAGCGCAGGTTTTCCTCGTAGTCCGCCGCGCCCTGGGCCTCGATCTCCGCCTTCTCCTCGTCGGTAAAATCGGTCAGGCCCAGATCCTCGGCCTTTTTCGCCAGCAGCTTCTTCTCCACCAGGCCGTCCAGCACGGTGGTCTTGGCATCCTCCTCGTACTCCCCCGGCTGGCTGCCCAGCATCTCGTAGTAGGAGGACAGGGTCTGGTACTCCTCCGCCGCCTCGGCCGCGGTCACCACGCCGCCGTCAAACTCCGCGGCGATGGCCTCCGGATCGTAGTCCGCAGGCGCGGCCGCGCCGCCGGACTGGGATGCCGCGCCGCCGGCCTCCAGCGCCGCGACGCGCGCGCTCAGCTTCGATATGCGCACCTGGTTCACCACCGCCCAGGATCCCATGCCCACCGCGAGCACCGCCAGCACCACGCAGAGCGCCGTCAGCGCGCGGAGCTTTCCGCTATTTCTTCGGTAATTCATGCGAATCGCCTCCTTGATTTCTATCATTGCTTTCTACCGTTGATTTCTCTCGCTGCATGCAAATATACACAATAATTATAGCACAGAATCGCTTCTGTGCTATCAATTGCGCAATGTTGTCATCAAATTGTCCCGTGTGTTAAGCGCCCAAACCATGCGCTCAGGCCATCCGTTCGCCCACCAGCATGCAGAGATAGGCCGCCGCGGCGTCGTAGCGGGCGTCGTGGGCGTGGTCGCCGCCGCCGTACCACTTGCGGCACTTCTCCGCGATGAACGGCTGGGACAGGCCGAAGTGCTGGCACAGCTCCTCCAGCTTCGGCGGCTTGAGCACCTTCGGATTCTGCTTGAGCGGGATGTGCGCCTCCTCGGTGTAGTGCTTCAGCGTGTCGAACACCGGATAGTCCGCGAACTTCACGCCGATGCGGGCGAACTCGCTGCGGATGTAGCGCAGGTCGCCGCCCACGTCGTGGCCGATCACCAGCTTGCAATCCTGGAAGTCGCGGTAGATTTCGTCGGCGTGATAGGCGAATACGTCTCCCCCGGAGAGCTTCTTTAGTTCATACACGCCCAGGCCGTGCACCTTGCGCGCGTAGCGGTTGATGCTCTTGGCGGCGAAGTAGAAATTCTTGCCCCGCACCCGGCGGCCCTCGATGATCAGATAGGAGATCTGGATGATGCGGCTGGGGCGGTTGCCGTCTAGCTCCACATCCACGGAGATCCACTTATCCGGCTTTTGAAACAGCTTCTTGAAGTCGAACACAAAACCAAGCCCTTGTAATTGATTTCCTGGGGACGGGCTGCAGGCCCATCCCTCATATTATACGATGAATGAATTAACGATGTCAAGTAAAAAGCGCGTCACCATTGCGCCCTCAGCGCAGCCAGCCCATGTTGGTGTCGGTGAGGAAGGTGTCCACGCCGTAGAGCACCAGCGCGCGGTCGATGTCCATCTCCTCCGCGAGCTCCCGCACGGACTTGCGGTAGTAGCGCAGGTCCACCAGCACGATGCGCTTGAAGCAGTCCGCCGCGAAGGGCGCGAAGCAGTGGCCGAAGGAGTCGCGGATCATCAGCAGGTTCTCTCCCTCCTCGTGGCCGGTCTCGATGGTCACCAGGCCGTGGTTGCCGTCCAGGAACACCGGATACTTGTCCATCTCCGAGAGGTGCTCCGGGAAGAACAGCGAATCGGAGCCCTCCCGGTCGTCGAAGCTGACCGCCACCTCCCCCAGGCTCCCGCTGCGCCAGATCTCCAGCGCGTCGGGCTTCACGCCCCACAGGCCGGACTGGGAGTACATGGAGCCGTAGAAGTCCCGCACCGGCTCCACGTCGTAGTTCGCCTCCTCCGGCATGGACAGCCCCAGCGAGCGCGCGTAGAACCCGCACAGCTCGTAGGCGCCCCGGGAGGTCAGGTGGTGGTCGGTGTTGTAGTAGAGCCCCTCGCCCAGCTTCGAGCGCAGCGCGTCCTCCGGCCAGAGGAAGTTTACGCCCGCGCTCAGGTGCTCCCGCATCAGTTCCGAAAGCTCGGCGTCGTGATACGCCGCGTGCATCGGCAGCTCGTCCTCGCGCATGTAGCCGGAGGTGGGAATCAGCAGCACGTCCACGGGCAGGCCGGTATCCTCCGCGAAGCGGTTGATGATCTCGCACTTGCGCAGCATGGCCTCCTCGTCCAGCGGGTCGGCGGCGGCGCAGAGCTTGCCGTCCGCCAGTATGGTTCCGCCCAGGCCGTTGCGGCCGCTCGCCAGCTCGTAATAGGCGTTCACGCCCACCAGCGCGTCCCGGCCGGGGATGTGGTCGGTCATCCAGCTCTCGAAGCCGGACTCGAAGCTGCCGTCGAATACGGTCTTCGCCGAGACCTCGGGAAACTCCGCCAGCGCGCGCTTCTCCCGCTCGGAGAACGTGCGCTCCGGCTGAACGATGTAGAGGATTCCGAAGGCGGCGATGAACGCGCAGAAGAGGGCAATGAGCGCCGCCTGCATTCCCTTGCGAATCATGCTTGCGCCTCCTTAGAACTTGAAGTAGAGGAAGGGGTTGTAGCTCTGGCCGCTCAGCGCGGCGGTGCAGAGCAGCAGCCCGATCGCACAGAGGGCGATCTCCAGCGCGTACCCGGCGGTGCGATCCTCCAGCCTGCGCCAGAGCTTCGCGGCCAGCGGCGTGCTCGCCAGGCAGGAGACCAGCAGCAGCGGCAGGTAGCGCAGAATCACGTTCAGGGCGTCGCCGCTGACCAGTGCCCCCGCGCCGCCGAACATCGCGCCCAGGTAGCGCAGGCAGTCGCCCATGCCGGTGTCGAAGTAGAACAGCACCCATCCGATCATCACGATCAGCAGTGCGTAGACGTGCCGCAGCGCGCCGGGCAACCGATCCAGCGCCTTCAGCAGGAAGCGCTTCTCGATCACCAGTATGACGAAGTAGTAGAGGCCCCAGGCGATGAAGTTCAGGTTCGCGCCGTGCCAGAGGCCGGTCAGGAACCACACGGCGAAGAGGTTGAAGTACATCCGGGCCGGGCGCACGCGGTTGCCGCCCAGCGGTATGTACACGTAGTCCCGGAACCAGGAGCTCAGCGAGATGTGCCACCTGCGCCAGAACTCGGTGACGCTCTTCGATATGTAGGGGTAGTCGAAGTTGCGCATGAAGCGGAAGCCCAGCATGTTGCCCAGGCCCAGCGCCATGTCGGAGTACCCGCTGAAGTCGAAGTAGATCTGCAGCGTGTAGGCGACGATACCCACCCAGGCGGCCAGCGCGCCGTACTGGGAGACGTTCGGGCGCAGGCTGTCCCAGAGCATGCCCATCTGGTTGGCGATCAGCACCTTCTTGCACAGGCCGATCACGAACTGGCGCACGCCCAGTGCGAACTGCTCCACGCCCGCCCGCTCGCCGTCGATCTGCTCCGCCACGTCCTTGTAGCGCACAATGGGGCCGGCGATGAGCTGGGGGAACAGCGTCACGTACACGCCGAAGTTCACCAGGCTGCGCTGCACGGGCGCGTCGTCGCGGTAGACGTCGATGGTGTAGGACATGGTCTGGAAGGTGTAGAAGGAGATGCCGATGGGCAGCGCGATCTGGGGCACCGGCACGTCCGGCAGGAAGGGAATCGCGTTGTAGAGCTGGGCCAGAAGCCCGGCGTACTTGAACACGCCCAGGCTCAGCACGCTCACCAGCACCGCGATCAGCACGCAGGCCTTCGCGGCGCGGGGATTCGAGTGGCGGGTGCGGTCGATGACGTAGCCGAGGGCGAAGTTCACGACGGTGGAGAACACCATCAGCAGCACGTACACCGGCTCGCCCCAGCCGTAGAAGACGAGGTTTGCGATCAGCAGG
>CANQGC010000215.1 GCA_947600345.1 uncultured Clostridia bacterium | reverse complement strand
TTTAACCCGGACGCGTTCATGCACAAATGTAAGCGGTTACATTTTGGAAGGAAATGGCGTCCAACGAATCTCGATCCGGTTTCCCGCAAGACGGGCAAGATAAGAAAGAAGGAGGCTAACCCAAATGAAGAAGATTTTAGCTCTGGTTCTCATGATGCTCCTGGTGCTCGCCCCAATGGCGATCGCGGAGGACTTCAACCCGGCCGACTATCCCGTGGCCATCGCCATGGACAGCATGAACCATCCGGTGCACCGCATCGTGCAGCTAGGCTTTTTGAAGGCGGCTGAGGAGCTTGGCTACACCAACGCCAAGGTCATCGGCACCGAGGGCGGAGACGCTTCCGAAGTCTACGCCGCTTGCGAGGCCTTCGATGCCGAGGGCGGCAAGGGCCTGCTGCTGTGGAGGGGCGACTCCACCTGCTACGAGCTGATGGCGACGCTGGCCGCCGACGGCGTGACCGTGGGCATCCCGCACTTCAACCATCAGCAGGAGGACGGCTCCTATCCCGAGGGCCTGGCGTTCAACATGGCCTGCGACCCGGTGCTCTACGGCAAGCAGGTCGCCGAGCTGATGGCGGAGAAGCTGTCCGGCAAGGAAGGCTCCGTCGCGCTGACCCAGAACACCAAGAACGTCACCGAAAACGCCGCGACCGATTCCTTTGTCTCCACCTGGGAAGGCCTGAAGGGTACGTATGAGCTGGACAAGATCACCGTGCTGCCGGTCGAGCTCGAGGGCGGCGTGGTCGATCAGGCGACCGCCATCAACCTGGGCATCATCCAGGCGCATCCGGACATCATCGGCGCCTTCGGTACCACCGGCAACTCCCCGATCACCTGGGCCGACGCCGCCACCAAGGCGGGCTACGCCGACGGTGAGCTCGTGATCGTCGGCATGGATGCCACCGAGGGCAACCTGGACTATCTCGAGGCCGGCAAGGTGACCGCCATCGTCGCGCAGCCGCTCTACGACGAAGCCCACCTGACCATGGAGTATCTGGACAAGATCTTCCGCGGCGAAGAGGTTCCGATGTGGACCGACCTGGTTGCTCCGGTCGTGACCGTCGACGGCGAGGGCCCGAACGGCCTGGCCTTCCATCGCGACATCGCGGCGCAGGTTGCCGAGTTCTTCAAGTAAGAATTCAGGGCCACCGGAACGGTTCCGGCATCGCCGGAAGCAGCGCAAAAGGGGTTGCCCTTGCCCGAGCAAGGGCAGCCCCAATTCTTTTGAACGAGTTTCCGAAGAATCTCCCGCGGCCCCGGGCCGCGACCGAATCGACCTCGCGAAGACCGGGACGCCTCCCGGCAGCCCGAAGCGGAAAGACAGGTGATTTGTGTGAACTACGTACTGGAAGCAATTGAAATCACCAAGCGGTTCCCGGGCGTTCTGGCCAACGATCGCATCTGCCTGAACGTCAAGGCCGGCGAAGTGCTGGGCCTGATCGGCGAAAACGGCGCTGGTAAGTCAACGCTTCTGAAGGTGCTCAACGGCATCTATCCCCACGGCACATACACGGGAACTCTGCGCCTGAACGGCGAGGAGATTCGCCCCATGAACCCGAACGACGCCATGCACCTGGGCATTGGCTATGTGCCGCAGGAGATCAACGTGCTCAAGTATTTCTCCGTCGCGGAGAATATCTATATGTCCGATCTGCACCTGGCGCGGGTCAAGGACAGGGCGAGCAGATCCCCCTTCGTGGATTTCAAGGGCATGTACGCCGCCACGGAGAAGCTTCTCAGGGACAACCACATCCAGCTGGACCCCCGCGCGGACGTGCGCAAGCTCTCCATCGGTCAGCAGCAGATGCTGATGATTGCGCGCGCGTTGGCGACGAACCCGAAGGTACTGATTCTGGACGAGCCCACCACCTCCCTCTCCAGCGAGGATGTGGATCAGCTCTTCCGCGTGGTGCGCAAGCTCAAGGAGCGCGGCACCAGCATCATCTTTGTGACGCACAAGCTTGCAGAGATTCTGGAGCTCACCGACCGGGTGACGATCCTGCGCGACGGCAGGAACATCTCGACCTTCGAGAAGGCGGAGTACGACACCGGAAGGATCATCCACGACATGATCGGCCGCGACCTGCAGCACATGTACCCGCCGCGCAACGTGAAGATCGGCGAAGAGGTGCTTCGCGTGGAGCATCTGACCGTGGCGCACCCCTACATCGCCAACAAGAACCTGATCGAGGACGTGTCGTTCACCGTCCACGCGGGCGAGGTGCTGGGCATGGCGGGCCTGGTCGGCGCGGGGCGCAGCGAGGTCTGCATGGCCATCTACGGCATGGCGCCCATCAAGTCCGGCAAGGTCTTCATCAACGGCAGGGAGGTTCGCCTGGGCACCACCGAGCGCGCGGTGAAGAACGGCCTCAACCTGGTGTCCGAGGACCGCAAGATTTACGGATTGAATTTCGTCTGGGACATCAAGACCAACATCGGCATCTCCAATCTGGGCGAAGTTTCCGCGGGTCCGTTCGTGTCGGAGGGCAAACTGCGCGAGCGGGCGAGGCGCTACTTCGAGAGCCTGCGCATCAAGGCGCCATCCATCTCCACGAAGGTGAACACGCTATCCGGCGGCAACCAGCAGAAGGTGGTCATCGCGCGCTCGCTGAACACGCAGCCGCGCATCATCATACTGGATGAGCCGACGAAGGGCATCGACGTGGGCTCCAAGAACGACATCTACAACATCATCAACGACATGGCGGCGGACGGCGTGGCGGTGATCATGATTTCCTCCGAGCTTCCCGAGCTGATGGGCATGTCGGACCGCTATCTGGTGATGGCCGAGGGCCGCGTGGCGGGCGAGCTGAGCGGCGAGGAAGGCAACGACGCGCGCATCATGGAGCTGGCCGTATCGACTTTCAAGTGACGGAGGGAGGAGCGAGCGCATGGATAGAGCGGATAAGCGCGGACAGCGCACGCGCGGCGATTGGATCGCGCGCATCCTGCTGACCCCGGAGGTCGGCGTACTGATCCCCATCGTGATCCTCTGCGTGGTCACATCGAGCATCAATAAGAATTTCTTTACCTGGAAGTACTTCTCGTCCATTCTGATGGGCAGCATCTTCATCGGCGCGGCGTCGCTGGGCCAGGCCTTCGCTTCCATCGCGGGCGAAATCGACCTTTCGGTGGGCATGAACGGCTGCCTCTCCGGCGTGATGATGGCGGTGGCCTGCGAGCGCTGGGGCCTGGGGCTGATTCCCTGCCTGCTCGTTGGCCTGGGCATGGGAGCGTTCGTGGGCTTCATCAACGGCTTCGCCACCTGCAAGTTGAAGCTGAGCTCCTGGATCACGACGCTGGCGACCCAGTTCATCTGCCAGGGCGTGGCGGTGACGATTACGCAGGGCGTGCCGATCTCCATTCGGCCGCTGGGCACATCGCCCTTTACCCGGGCGCGTCCGCTGGGCCTGACCTGGCTGTTCTTCATCTTCATCGCGCTTCTGCTGATTTGCGACCAGGTGGTGCGCCGCACGAAGTTCGGCTACAAGCTGCGCGCCTGCGGCGGCAATCCCAACGCGGCCGTGATGGCGGGCATCAACGTGGAGCGCATCAAGATCATCGCCATGGTGCTTGCGGGCCTGTTCGCGGCGGTGGGCGGCATATTTGACGTGCTCAACTCCGTCTCGGCGAATTCGGATGTGGGCAGCGGCCGTGAATTCCGCACGATCATCTGCGTAAACATCGGCGGCATCGCGGCGGGCTCCGGGTCGATGCTGGGCGTCGGCCTGGGCGTGATACTGTTCCACGTGCTCTGGTACGCGCTGCGCATATTGAACGTGGATACCAACTTGCAGCTGGTGCTGATTGGCCTGATCCTGGTGCTGGCGGTGCTGTTGGACATCCAGCGCAAGAGATATGAGGCGCGGCGCATCGCGCGCTAAAGGAGGCGAGAGACAATGACGCAGGTTTCCAATACGAAGAAGGCGGGCTTGCTCCGGCGCCTCCTGCGCACGGACGAGGTCAGCGTTTGCATACCGCTGCTGGCGATCATCGCGATTACGACGCTGTTCCGCCACGACTTCCTGACGCTGCGCAACTTCTCCGCGATGTTTACGCAAATTCCCTTCATTGCCGTGGTGGCGCTGGGCGCTTCGTTTCCGCTGATGACGGGCAACGTGGACATCTCCACCGGCCGCGTGGCCGGCTTCGCGGGCATCATCATGTCCACGCTGGCCGTGGACGCGGGCTGGAGCGCGCTTCCGGCGATACTGGTCGCGCTGGCGGTTTGCTGCGTGATCGGCCTGTTCAACGGCTTTTTGGTGGTGAAGATGGGCGTGCCGGACTTTGTGGCGACGATGGGCACGCTTTACATGGTCGGCGGCGCGCGCTATCTGTTCATCAAGGGCTATCAGCTCTCGCTGAACACGCTGGAGGGATTTACGCTGACGGACGTGTTCGACCAGCGCTATCTGGGCATGCCGCCCCACTTCTGGATCATGCTGATCCTGTTCGCCGTGGTATTTGTAATCATCAAAAAGACGCTCTGGGGCCGCCGGTTGCTGGCCTGCGGCGACAACCGCGAGGTCGCGGCGCTGGCGGGCATCAACGTGACGCGCATGCGCCTGACCGCCTACGTGCTGGCGGCGCTGTTCTCCGCCATCGGCGGCATACTGTTGACGCTGGATGTGGGCATCGGCCTTCCGGAGACCGGCGACGGCTGGGAGTTCCGCGCCATCGCGGGCTGCGTGGTGGGCGGCGTCTCGCTCTCGGGCGGCAAGGGATCCCCGCTGGGCGTGCTGATCGGCGTGACGCTGGTGTTCGTGGCGGAGAACGCCATCATCTTCCTGGGCATGCCCACCACCATGCGCGTGGCCATACAGGGCGCGCTGATGGCGCTGGCGGTGCTGTTCGACATCTTCCGCCAGAGCAGGAAGGTTCCGGCCTGATCCGGCCGGAGTTCATCTTAAAGAAAAGAGGGACAAGTTTGAAACTGCAAGCAGACACGAAGCGCGCGAAAAGGGCATAGGAAAACAGGCCATCAAAAAGATGGTCAAGGAAAGAGTCGGACGTTAGACAGTAGCAGGAGGAGAGGGATCCTCCTTGATGATGTAGCCCAACTGCCTGAGGAGAGCCAACCCTTGAGACTTGGTG
>CANQGC010000214.1 GCA_947600345.1 uncultured Clostridia bacterium | reverse complement strand
CCGCCGATGAAGGGAATCCCCAGTGGGGATTCCCTTTCCTATGCCGCGAAGCGGCATGCGCCGTGAGGCGCAAATCCCACGCCGTGAGGCGTCCATGTGCCCGGCAGGGCACCCTTCCCGCCGAAAGGCGGAACCTAATTCAAATGAAATGCCTGATTCACCGCTTCAATCTCCTGATCGGACAGCAGCACCACATCCCCGATATCGCGCGCCGCGATCATCGCTTCAGCGCTGTATTCCAGCACCTCCAGCCGGTCGAAGGCGTTGAGCAGCGAGGCGCCCGTCACGATCACGCACTGGTTGTCCACCACGATCACCGGGCGGTGGGGCGTGAACATCGCCGCCGCGCCGTCCACGTCCAGCGTGGTGGCGGCGTAGGGCAGGCGGCCCACCTCGCGCAGCGAGATGTAGCTCTCCGGAATCAGCCGGGAGTCGAACTCCGCGCCCGTCACCGCGAAGGCCATGATGGCCGGGGGATGCGCGATGATCACCGAGTTGATCTCCGGGTGCGTCTCGTAGATCTTCTGGTGCAGCAGCACCGAGCGGCTCGGCGTCTTGCCCAGCTCGCCCATGCCGCTCTTCACGCGCACGATGTCCTCCGGCTCCAGATACTTGCGATCCTTCATGTAGGGCGTGATCAGCAGCGAGCCGTCGGAGAGGCGCATCGAGAACGTGCCCTGGGTGCTGGTGAAGAGCCGCTGATTGTAGGAGCGGTGAATCAGCGTGCACAGGTCGCGCCGTCCCGCGCGCTCCTCGCTGGTGATCACGCGGGCCTCGAAGGCGTCCAGCGGTGGGTGCGCCTTGGAGCTGTCGATGGCGATCTGCGCGTCGGTCAGCTGCCGGGGCGTGCCCAGCTTCTTGGCCTTGAGCTCGATCTGCGCGCTGAAGGTGATGGTTTCAAACTCCATGAAGGCGTGGTAGAGGTCCGGCGCGCCGCAGATTACGCCGTGGTTCTCCATCAGCACCGTGTTGTAGCCCGCGGCAAACTGCTCGGCGATGTTCGCGCCCAGCTGCTCGCTGCCGGGGACGTCGTACTTCGCCATCGCCACCTTGCCGCAGACCAGGTTGGCGTTAGGATTGAGCTTCGTGTCCGGAACCTGGCGCACCAGGCTGAACGCCACCAGCACCGGCGGATGGGCGTGCACGATGGCGTGCAGGTCCGGGCGCAGCTTGTAGATGTTGCGGTGGATGGGCAGCTCCACCGACGGCGTGTGGCGGCCGATCACCGTGCCGTCGGGCTTGATCTGCATGATGTCGTCGCGGGTCAGCGCGCCCTTGTCGATGCCGGAGGGCGTGATCCAGATGTCGCCGCTCTCGTCGCGGATGGAAAGGTTGCCGCCGGAGGTGGTCGTCATGCCGTACTCATAGATGCGCTGCATGATCATCACGAGCTGATCCGCCGGGTGCAAAAGCTCAAATTTCATAGGTCTGCCTCCTCTTATCTCGCTACCTCGATTATCAACGACGCACGTTAAATATTATATCGCTTTTTTGTAAGGTTTGCTTATAGATTATTTCTTGCACAATTTGTATAAATATGTTATAATGGTAAAAACCAGTGGGAGGTATTTTGCATGAGCGATATGTTTAAGGACTTGATCGACAAGGCCAAGGATGCCCTCGATCCCATCGGGGACAAGGCCAAGGAGGTCGTGGAGTCCGGCGAGCTCAAGGAAAAGGCCGGGGACATCGTGGAGAAGGCCACGCCCGTGATCGAAAAGGTCAGGGATGTGGCCGGGGACGTGATCGAAAAGGTCAAGGGCGGCGCCACGGAGCTCTTCACCGGCGACAAGCCCGATCTCGAGATCAAGAACGATCTGTTCGACAAGCTGGACGAGGAGGTCGCCGAGAGCAAGGACACCATCCAGGAGAAGGCGGCCGAGATGGAAGCCAAGATCAAGGAGATGCTCGGCGGCGGCAAGCAGGAGTAATTTTCAAATGCGCGGGCGGGGTTAAATTCCGCCTGCGAGTTTATTTCTCGAGGCGCGGGTTTCGCCGCGCAAAGGAGCATTTGTCCGGAGGAGGGATTGCGATGAAGAGGTTCGTTGCGCCAATTCTGGTTCTGATGCTGGCGCTCTCAGGCGTGAGCGCGCTGGCCGCTTACTCGTCCACGATGATCGTCGTCAACTGCGAGGAGTGGGTCTCGCTGCGCTCCTCGCCCAGCACCTCCGCCTCGCGCATCGCCACGGTGCTCCTGGGGGAGACCGTCGAGGCCGACGGCACCGTGGGAAGCTTCACGCACTGCTACTATCACGGCAGGGAGGGCTACATCCTCTCCCAGTACCTCGCCTCCTACAACCCCGACGGCAGCTACAGCGGCGAGTATGACGGAAGCGGCCCGATGTACGTGGTGGGCTGCGACGAATGGGTCTCGCTGCGCTCCTCGCCCAGCACCTCCGCCCCGCGCATCACCAAGGTGCCGCTGGGCGCGATGGTCATCGTTCACGGCTGGGAGGGCGACTTCATGTACTGCACCTACGGAAACCAGCAGGGCTACATCCTGTCGGGTTACCTCTCCCCCTACCCCCGCTGACGGGCGGGGCATACCGCTTCAGGCGAACCACCGGCCATGCGAGGCCGGTGGTTTTCGCATCGAAGGCGCCCGAACGAGGCGAAGCGCGCCTTAAACATAAAATCTTTGTTAATTCCGAAACATAAATTTGACATTTCGAGAATTCTGTTCTATGATTAGAGAGGAAAAATAAACCAACATGGAGGAACAGAGGAATGAAAAGGATCATCTCGATTTGCCTCGTCGTGCTGCTGGCGCTCACCAGCGTAAGCGCGCTCGCGGAGTCGATGCGCGTAGTCAATTGCAACGAATGGGTATCCCTGCGCAGCTACCCCAGCACGAAGGCCACGCGCATCACCACGGTGCCGCTGGGCGCGGTCGTGGACGCGCACTACTACGAGGGCGACTTCATCTACTGCACCTACATGGGCCTGAACGGCTACATTCTCGCCTCGTACCTCACCGGCGCCGCGTCGCCCTATGATTACTACGATACGCGCTACTACTACCCGGATGCGGGCAGGAACCTGAGCATCGTCAACTGCAACGAATGGGTGTCCCTGCGCAGCTATCCCAGCACCTCCGCCTCGCAGATCGCCAAGGTGCCGCTGGGCGCGACCGTGACCGCCTACGACCGCACCGGCGACTTCACCTTCTGCGTATACCGGGGAATGCAGGGCTACATCCTCTCCCAGTACCTGGGCGAATCCAGCACGCGGCGCATCGTCAACTGCGACGAATGGGTCTCTCTGCGCAGTGCCCCCAGCACGAGCGCGTCGCGCATCACGAAGGTGCCGCTGGGCGCGTCCGTGGTATTCATCAGCTACGCAAGCAACGGCTTCGCCTACTGCACCTACAACGGCCACGACGGCTACATCCTCACCAAGTACCTGAGCTAGGCGAAGCACTCACCCACAGCCCCGCCGGCGCCCGCGCGCCGGCGGGGCTTTCCTTCGAAAAAGCGCTCCCTTTCCGCGATCAAAACCTCCCCTCCTTCGAATTTTACGGGAAATCATATTGACTTTGTCTTCTTTCCCGTGTATCATGATAGATGTAAACTTGGGTATTGTGCCTTCGCAGATGTGCGTACCGATGGAGCGCCATATTGCGGAAAGCTACCAAGAATATGAGAGAAAGAGGTTGATGCGATATGGCTACACTCGATTTGAGCAAGTACGGCATTACTGGCGTGAAGGAGATCGTCCACAATCCCGGCTACGAGTTCCTGTTCGCCGAGGAGACCAAGCCGGAGCTCGAGGGCTTCGACAAGGGCCAGGTTTCCGAGCTGGGCGCTGTGAACGTTATGACCGGCGTCTACACCGGCCGCTCCCCGAAGGACAAGTTCATCGTCATGGACGAGAACAGCAAGGACACCGTCTGGTGGACCAGCGACGAGTTCAAGAACGACAACCACCCCGCCTCCGAGGCGACCTGGGCGGCCGTGAAGGAGCTGGCGGTGAAGGAGCTGTCCAACAAGCGCCTGTTCGTGGTGGACGCCTTCTGCGGCACCAACAAGGACACCCGCATGGCGATCCGCTTCATCATGGAGGTCGCCTGGCAGGCCCACTTCATCAAGAACATGTTCATCCAGCCCACCGCTGAGGAGCTCGAGAACTTCGAGCCCGACTTCGTGGTCTACAACGCCTCCAAGGCGAAGGTCGAGAACTACAAGGAGCTGGGCCTGAACTCCGAGACCGCGGTCGTGTTCAACATCACCTCCCGCGAGCAGGTGATCCTGAACACCTGGTACGGCGGCGAGATGAAGAAGGGCATGTTCTCGATGATGAACTACTACCTGCCCCTGAAGGGCATCGCGGCCATGCACTGCTCCGCCAACACCGACATGAACCAGGAGAACACCGCGCTGTTCTTCGGCCTGTCCGGCACCGGCAAGACCACGCTGTCCACCGACCCGAAGCGCCTGCTGATCGGCGACGACGAGCACGGCTGGGACGACCACGGCGTGTTCAACTTCGAGGGCGGCTGCTACGCGAAGGTCATCAACCTGGACAAGGAATCCGAGCCCGACATCTACAACGCCATCAAGCGCAACGCTCTCTTGGAGAACGTGACGCTGGACGCCGAGGGCAAGATCGACTTCGCCGACAAGAGCGTGACCGAGAACACCCGCGTGTCCTACCCGATCACCCACATCGAGAAGATCGTGCGCCCCGTCTCCGCCGCTCCGGCCGCGAAGAACGTCATCTTCCTGTCCGCGGACGCGTTCGGCGTGCTGCCGCCGGTCTCCGTGCTCGATCCCGAGCAGGCCAAGTACTACTTCCTGTCCGGCTTCACCGCGAAGCTGGCCGGCACCGAGCGCGGCATCACCGAGCCCCAGCCGACCTTCTCCGCCTGCTTCGGCCAGGCGTTCCTGGAGCTGCATCCGACGAAGTACGCCGAGGAGCTGGTGAAGCGCATGGAGCAGTCCGGCGCGAAGGCCTACCTGGTGAACACCGGCTGGAACGGCACGGGCAAGCGCATCTCCATCAAGGACACGCGCGGCATCATCGACGCGATCCTGAACGGCGACATTCTGAAGGCCGAGACGAAGAAGATTCCGTACTTCAACTTCTCCGTGCCGACGGAGCTGCCGGGCGTGGA
>CANQGC010000213.1 GCA_947600345.1 uncultured Clostridia bacterium | reverse complement strand
CCTCGTCCATCGGCGCAAGCTGTCCAATCTGTCCGGCTATCATCGCCTCGAAGATCGCGGCCCATGCGGCGGACATCGCCAAGGGAATTCGTGGCGCGCGGGAGATGGATGACAAGATGGCCGAAGCCCGGCGCAAGCTGGACTGGGAGGCCCAGTGGGCCTGCGCCATCGACCCGGACACCGCCCGCGCCATCCGCGCCGACCGCTCCCCGGAGCACGACGACACCTGCTCCATGTGCGGCAAGTTCTGCGCCGTGCGCAGCATGAACAAGGCCCTGGCGGGCGAGCACATCGACATACTGTGACAATTCGGTACTATGAAAAGGGAAACCACCGCGAATCCGCGACGGTTTCCCTTTTCCCGCGCCGGGCGTGATCGTGAAAGAGCAGAATCAATTCTTTTTGAATCGAATGGATTCCAGCGCGGCACGGATTGATGCGACGTTTTCCAACAATTCCGCCGCAACCATCGCCATGCAGCCATAGAGGCCATAGGTCAGGATAGTGGGCAAAAACAGCGCAAAGCGGAATTCGGAATCGCCATATCCCACATCGACGAAGGAGGTCATAAACGCAAGAATCAGGCCGCCGATCCATAGAATCCAAGCGATTACCTTGAAGAAGAATGCGGAGCCGCTATTGGAGGATTCAGCGCGCATCTCCACCTGGAAGGGCGGCTCGGGATTTTCTGGCTTGGATTTCTCCTGTCTGGATTCACCTTCGAGGAGCGCCTTCCGCGCCAGCAATTCCTGGATCTGTGCAAACACATCGCGCGAAACACGAATCGGGACTTTTTGCGATTTGACGTATCTCTTCTCGCCGTCCACAATGCGTTCCTTGTAATCTTTCATCGAAGCATCATAATTTATGTACTTCCTTTTCTCGTCATCTAAGATTTCTTCCTTTTCCTCGTACAATCCCAACGCCAGCATGGCCTCGTCCTGCCGCTTACGCTCCAATTCGTCGATCTCGGATTGAAGTTTCGCGATGAATTCCTGAACCTTGTAATTTCTTTCCGCCATGGTTGATACCGCCTTTCCCTTGTATTATTGCTCCAATGCTTATTTTAGTGTTTATTACTCTAAAAGTCAATCCCTCATCATAATTTCTTTATACTGGTTGATGAGGTAGAGCGATGAAGTATAATGAACGCATTCGCGCGTTGCGGGAGGATAATTCCCTTTCTCAGCAGACTGTGGCCGATTTGTTATATGTCGGCCAACGGACGTATGCCGATTACGAAAGCGGAAAGACGCGCATCCCCGTCGAGCGGTTATTGATCCTGGCAAAGTATTATGATGTCTCCATGGATTACATCAGCGGGGCTAGCAACATTCGCACGGCTTATCCGAAAAAGTGAATCAGGGCTGAATTATGGGGAACGAATCAAAACGGCGGAGCCACGTTGCGCTGGCTTCGCCGTTTACCTGAAAATTGAAAGGCTCAGAACGTCAAATCCCTCGGCCGGTAGCCTTCGGTGAAGTAGTAAGCTAAAGGTAGACACATGGGAAAGACACCATGAAGTCTACCTTTGTTTTATGGTAGAATATCTTGACTTCAGCCTGCCGGAGGCGAAAGACATACCTTTGCTCCTGGATCGGTATGTGCATTACTTCAATAACAACCGGCGCGCTGCCGCCCTGGGCTATAAAAGCCCTGTTCAGTGCAAAACCGAACGGGGCTTCTAGTTCATGGGTGATTCTTTTGCGCCTGCTTTTACTGGACTGCTTCAGAATCTGGAATTTTTCGGTAGCATTTCTTGTATTTTTATGTTAATATAGCTATGAGGAATCGCCTGAATCTGCAGCGCGTATTTCGTCTCCCCGCGAGACCACCGGCGAGCAACGGCGAAAACGAAACGAGGAGGGATATTCAAATGAAGAAGCAAATCTGGATCACCTGGCTGCTGGCCGTCCTGCTGACGGCGAGCTTTGCGCTGGCGGAGGGCGGCGCGAGCGATGCCGAGACGCTCTACGAGCGCGGCATGGAGTACTTCTACGGCGAGAATGTGCCGCAGGACGACGAAACCGCGCTGGAGTTTCTGATCCAGGCGGCGGAGGCGGGCCACGCCGAGGCGCAAGACCAGGTGGGCTACATGTACCGCAACGGCTACGGCGTGGAGCAGGACTTCGAGGAAGCCGTGGAATGGTACCGCAAATCCGCCGATCAGGGCAACGCAAGCGCCCAAAATCGGCTCGGCTACATGTATGAGCACGGCTATGGCGTGGATCAGGACTACGCCCAGGCGATGGAATGGTATCGCAAGGCGGCCGACCAGGGCCACGACGCCGCGCAGTTCAACATCGGCATGATGTACGAGTACGGCCGCGGCGTGGATCAGGACTACGCCCAGGCGATGGAATGGTATCTCAAATCCGCCGAGCAGGGCAATCCCGTCGCGCAGGGCAGCGTCGCCTGGTTGTACGCCAACGGCTGCGGCATGGATCAGGATTACGCGCTGGCAATGGAATGGTATCTCAAGGCCGCCGAGCAGGGCGATTCCGACGCACAATGCAACATCGGCTGGATGTATTACAACGGCTGCGGCGTGGATGTGGATTACGAGCAGGCCGTTCAGTGGTACCTTCTGGCCGCCGAACAGGGCAACGTCGCCGCGCAGTGCAATCTCGGCCTGGCGTACCGAAATGGCGAAGGCGTAGAACAGGACTACGCGCAAGCGGCGAAATGGTTCCGCGAGGCCGCCGAGCAGGGCGACGCCGAATCGCAGTACAACCTCGGTTGGTTGTACGTTGCGGGTCGCGGCGTGGAGCAGAACTATGAGCTGGCGACGGAATGGTATCGCGAAGCCGCGGCACAGGGATACGCCCCCGCACAAAACGGCCTCGGCCTGCTGTATGCGTACGGTCAAGGCATGGATTTGGACTACGCCACGGCATTGGAGTGGTTCCAGAGGGCCGCCGAAAGGGGAAACCCGGAGGCGCTGTGCCACATCGGCTGGATGTGCGACAATGGCTATGGCGTGGAATTGGACCACGAGGCGGCCGTCGAATGGTACCAAATGTCCGCCACGCTGGGTTATGCCGCCGCGCAGAACAATCTCGGCGTAGCGTACCGCGACGGCGAGGGCATCGAGCAGGATGACGCACAGGCGGTGGAATGGTTCCGCAAGGCCGCCGAGCAGGGCGACGCGGACGCACAGTGCAACCTCGGCGAGCAGTACGAGCAGGGCCGCGGCGTGGATCAGGATCTCGATCAGGCGCTGGAGTGGTACAAGCTCTCGGCAGCCCAGGGCAACCAGGATGCCGTCGCAGCTGTGGCCAGGCTCGGGGGTGAATGATTCGGCCGCCGGACTCCGTCCGGAGCCGCCGGGCTCCGTCCAGACCCATTCAAAAGCCGTGACCCTTGAGAATCCGATTCGGCTTCGCCGCGAAGACCCCGGCGCACCCACCCCCGTAACCCCGTGAACCCCAAAAACGAAACGTTAGAAATCGGGCCCATTCCTGCCGGGCCCGATTTCGTGCTTCGAACTATCCTTCCTGTAGAATAGAAACGCAGGACTCCCGCCCCTCGGATCTATGGGGGCGGGAGTCCGTCGCTTCCATGCGGCAGCAGCTGGCCGCCGGCCCCGCCGGCCGGGCCCGATTTCATGCTTCGAACTATCCTTCCTGTAGAATAGAAACGCAGGACTCCCGCCCCTCGAATCTATGGGGGCGGGAGTCCGTCGCTTCCACGCGGCAGCAGCTGGCCGCCGGCCCCGCCGGCCGGCTAGAAGGTGAGGTCGCCGGGGCGGTAGCCTGCGGGGAGGGGCTCCTCCTGTAGGAAGGGGAAGGTCTCGTCGCGGAGGATGGGGAGGAAGGCGGAGTAGGGGATGGTTTCGAACTCGCTGCCGTAGCTGCTCGCGCCGAACCAGCCGCCCTCCTTGGCGCGTAAGTTCAGGTCGCGGGCGAACTTCGTGCGGTTCGAGCAGTCGTGCACGGCGATGGGCCAGCGCTCCTCCGCCGCCTGCCTCATCAGCTTCAGGCTGATCTCCCGGCTCCAGATGGGGGATAGATAGCCCTGGCGGTACATGTACATGTCCTCGCCCAGGTAGTTGCCCAGGTTGTTTGGATTCAGGTGCAGCTCCGCGCAGTTGATGAAGTCCAGGCCCGTGGCGAGGATCGCCGCCCTCTTGCGCTGGAACGAATCGTAGAACTCCGGCGTCATCGGCGTCTCGATGCCCACCTGCGGGATGTGCTCCTTCGCGATGTCGATGCTCTCGATCACCCGGTCCGCGCAATTCGACGCGCCCAGGTTGAAGCGCAGCTCGTCCAGCCCGGCCTCGCCCAGCGCGCGCAGGTTCTCCGGCGTGCACAGCGTGCCGTTGGTGTAGAGGTGCTGGTGCACGCCCGCCGCATGGAAGCGGCGAATGATGCCGTAGTACCTCTCGATCTCCATGAAGGGCTCCAGGTAGACGTAGGCGATGCCCGTCGGGGCGGGATAGACGTTCAGCAATAGCTCCACGTCCTCCTCGCGAAACTTCGTGCCGCCGATCTCCCAGAGATCCTCGCCGATGGGCTCGATCTGGTCCAGTTCGCCGAAGTTGTAGCAGAAGGGGCAGGCCACGTTGCAGCGGTTCGTGCGGCGCACGGCGCTCAGCCCCGTCCCCAGCAGGCACGAGCGGCAGCCGCTGGGAAAGCGCGCGTCGTCGCCCACGTAGAGGCTCCGCCCGCCCAGCGACTTCAGCCCGGGAATCTCCTTCACCAGCGCTGCGAAGCGTGCGTCGGCCGCCGCTTCGATCTGGGAGAGAACCGCGAAGGCAATCTCCTGCTGCCGGGGATTGAGCGCTTCATATTCATCCATCTGTGCAAAGAATTCGAACCAGGTCAGGGCGTCGCGCTTGGATATCTTCATGCTGCAACCTCCGCGTGTGTGCTACCATCAGCATAGCACAAACGCGGAGGCTTGGCAACGCCCACCGCCCGGGATTTCCCGCACGCCGGCGTTTCTTAACACAAAAGCGTTGCGCTTTGTCGAATATCTGTTATAATTGAAGGGATGCTGCCGAGAGGAGACGAGGGAATGAAGTACATATCCATCAGCGGCGCGGTGGCCGCGGGCAAGACCACGCTGCTGGAGCGCCTGCTCGAGCGCTACGGCGAGCGCGCCGTGGCCCACGAGGAGCGCCCCCAGGACAATCCCTTCATCCGCGAATATTACGCCGATTCCGCCCGATGGTCGTTCCACA
>CANQGC010000212.1 GCA_947600345.1 uncultured Clostridia bacterium | reverse complement strand
CTGCTTTGCGCCTCCGATTTGGCGTAATCCTTCGGCACCTCCGGCACCTGCTCGCTGGAATAGGCGTTCATGAACTGCGCCTCGGCCTCGTAGCGCTTGCGCTGCTCCTCCATGGCCTCTCGCTGGGCGCTCTCCTCCGCCTGCCGGGTGAACTCCCCGGAGATCCTGCGCAGGTTGTTGAGCATCTCCTGCGTGCGCTTGCGCATGGAGGATACGCTCTCAAGCATCCTCCCGGCGTTCGTGCTCAATTCCTTGGTAGCTTCCTGAACCCTGACTTTCGCCATTCCCTTCATGCACCCCCACAAGTAGTGTCAATGAAAATCTGGCGATTTTCATTGAGTATTTTTAAGAACTGCGGTTTCCTGAACTGCTTCGCAGTTCCGGGCGGAAACCTGACTGGCAGGTATCGTTTCCCCCTGCGGCTACGCCTTCGGGGGAAACCAAATCCGCCGCGCAGGTCGCCGGATTTGATTTATATCGGCGGGCGGCCGTGCGTTCTATCGAATGGCAATCGCTTTGGGGCGATTGCACGGAGACTGTTTAATCGTCCTGTTCGGCAAGCTCCAGGATTCGCTTGGCGAAGCCCTCGTCGATGATCGCGGCGACCATGCGGCCGGGCTTGCCGATGGCGGCGCCCAGCGCGCCCTCCGGCGTGCACAACAGCGGCACCTCGTGCCAGGCGCAGGCGTCGGTCACGGCCTTGACGGCGTTCTTCGCCGCGCCCTCGTCCAGCAGCACCGCGCAGGCCCTGCCCGAGCGGATCGCCTGTATGCCGGCCTTTTCGCCGGTCTCCAGCTTGCCCGCGCGCATGCACAGGCCCAGCATCCCCAGCGCCCGCTTCACGCCTCGTCGCCGCTCTGAACGTCGGCCTCCAGCGCCTGGTAGACCTCCTCTTCGATCTTGCAATCGAGGGCGCGCTCCAGGGCGCGGGTCTTTCTGGCCTTGCGCAGGCACTCGATGTCCGGGCAGACGTAGGCGCCTCGGCCCGGGGCCTTGCCCACGCGGTCGATATGCGCGTCGCCCTCCTTGGGCTTCACGACCTTGAGAAGCGCCATCTTGGGCTTCATCTCCCGGCAGCCCACGCACATGCGCATGGGCGTCTTGCGGATCTTGACGGGCATCAGATGTCCGCCTCCGGCGCGATGGCGTCGTCGATGTCGATCTGTTCGCTGGCCATCGCCATCATCTGGCTCTGGCTCTTGATGTCGATCTTCCAGCCGGTCAGCTTCGCGGCCAGGCGGGCGTTCTGGCCCTCCTTGCCGATGGCCAGCGAGAGCTGGTTGTCCGGCACGATCACCCGCGCAGCCTTCTCCGTATCGGAGACGTAGACGCTGATGGCGCGGGCCGGATTGAGCGCGTTGGCGATGTACTCCGCCGGGTCCGAGGACCACTTGACGATGTCGATCTTCTCGGTCTTCAGCTCGTTGACCACGTTCTCCACGCGCATGCCCCTGGGGCCCACGCAGGAGCCCACGGCGTCGATCATGGGGTCGATGGAGTGCACGGCCATCTTTGTGCGGAAGCCCGCCTCGCGGGCGATGGACTTGATCTGCACGGTGCCGCTGACGATCTCCGGAACCTCCAGCTCGAACAGGCGCTTCACCAGCCCCGGATGGGTGCGGGAGACGAACACCTGCGGGCCGCGGCCCAGGCGGGAGACCTCCAGCACATAGACCTTGATGCGGTCGTTGGGGTTGAGCTCCTCGGTGGGCATCTGCTGGCTGGCCTCGAGCAGGCCCTCCACGCGGCCCAGCTCCACGAACACGTTGCGGTTCTCCACCCGCTGCACGATGGCGGTCAGGATCTCGTTCTCCTTCTGGGAGTACTCGTCGTAGATCACGCCGCGCTCGGCCTCGCGCAAATGCTGCACGACCACCTGCTTGCCCGTCTGGGCGGCGATGCGGCCGAAATTGCGGGGCGTGACCGGAACCTCCACCAGGTCGCCGATCTCGTACTGCGGGCGAATGGCGCGGGCATCCTCCAGCGACATCTCACACTGGGGATCCTCGACCTCCTCCACCACGGTCTTGCGGGAGTAGACCTCCACCTGACCCTTCTCCGGATCGATCACGGCGCGCACGTTCGCGGTCTTGCCGAAATTCTTCTTGTACGCGGAGATCAGCGCGGCCTCGATGGCGTTGAACAGGACCTCCTTGTTGATCCTGCGCTCCCGGGCCATCGCGTCCAGCGCGTTGAAGAACTCAACGGAATCAATTCCACCGTTGTTTGCCATTTGCGGGTATCCTCCTGAAATTCGAGTATTTTACCTGAATGAATTTATGTCATGAATCTATGTCCTGACGATCCGGCGCTCGAGCGCCGGCGTCCGCGCTTCTGTTCGCGCAACTATTCGGCGGGAACCTCGTCCTGCAAATCCTCCTCGGTGAACTCGATCACCGGACGTACGATAGCCACGTCCTTTTTATCAAAGGACAGAACCTCCTCCGCCGTCTGGATCTCGATCTTCCCGTCGCGCAGTCCGATCAGGTCGCCCCGGAAGAGCTTCGCGCCGTTCACGGGCTTGTAGGTCTTGAGCTCCACCTCCAGGCCCTCGGCGCGCTCGAAGTCCCGCTCGGTCTTCAGCGGCCGATCCGCGCCCGGCGAGGAGACCTCCATGAAGTCGTACTCCACGTCCTCCACCAGCGGCTGGATGCGGCGGTGGTAGGCCTCGACCTCGTCCAGCCTGATGCCGTCCGGCTTATCCACGTAAAAGCGCAGGTAGCGGCCCGTGGGCTCCTTGTTGAGCTCCACGTCGATCAGCTCCACATCCTGTTCGGCGGCGATCCTCTCCGCGACCTTCCGGGCCTCGTGCACGGACATGGCTTTCTTCGGCAAGCTTCCTCATCCTCCAAACGCAAACAGGGCTCCTTCGCGCGCAGTTCTGATTTCGGATGAGCGAAGTGCCCGCTTGAAACCCGGCTTCAAAAACACACCGCCGATATTCGGCGGTCGTTCGTTGCTTCCCAGTTCGATACTTAATCATTATAACACATCTTCTGCCCAAATACAACCAAAAATTCCGGTTTCTCTTTGAGGACTGTGTTATATTCTGGCGCAGGGAAGCCCTGTTTAGAAGGCATCCTCGACCTGTATGCGCTCGATGTGCGCGCCGATGCGGGCCAGCTTCTCGTCGATGCGCTCGTAGCCACGCAGTATGTAGCCCACGCCGCCGATCTCGGTCACGCCCTCGGCCATCAGGCCCGCCACGATCATCGCCGCTCCGGCACGCAGATCGGTGGCGTTCACGCGCGTTCCCACGAGCCGGTCCACGCCGGTGATCATCGCCAGGCTGGACTCGATCACCCGGACGTTCGCGCCCATCTTGCGCAGCTCGTCCAGGAAGCGGAAGCGGGATTCGAAGATCGTCTCGGTCACCAGGCTGGTGCCGTTGGCCACGGTCAGAAGCGCCGAGAGCGGCTGCTGCAGGTCCGTGGGGAATCCGGGATAGCCCTGGGTCTTTACGTTGACCGAGCGGAACACCCGGTTCGAGCGCACGCGGATCCAGTCGTCCTCGCTGGACACGTGCACACCCATCTCCAGAAGCTTCGCGGAGAGCGACTCCATGTGGGCGGGAATCGCGCCGGTGATGGTCACGTCTCCGCCCGACGCGGCCGCGGCGATCATCAGCGTTCCCGTCTCAATCTGGTCGGGCACGATGGTGTAGTTGGCGCCGTGGAGCTGGCGGCCGCCGCGGATGCGGATCACGTCCGTGCCCGCGCCCTTGACGTAGGCGCCCATGCTGGACAGGAAGTTCGCCAGATCGACGATGTGCGGCTCCTTGGCGGCGTTGTGGATGCAGGTCATGCCCGGCACGGAAACGGCGGTGAGCATGGAGTTGACCGTGGCGCCCACCGAGGGCATATCCAGGAAGATATCGTTGCCCAGCAGCCGGTCCGCCACGGCCACCAGCACGCCGCCCAGCGTCTCCACCTTCACGCCCAGGTTCTCCATGCCCTTGACTGTCTGGTCGATGGGGCGCGCGCCGATGTCGCAGCCGCCCGGCAGCGGCACCTCCGCGCGGTGGAACAGCCCGAGCAGCACCGGGGCGAGGTAGTAGGAGGCGCGCATCTTGCCCGCCAGCTCGTAGGGCGGGTTGTACTTATCCACCGTGCGCGGGTCGATCCACATCACGTTGTCCTTAAACTCGACCTTCGCGCCCAGCCATTGCAGCATCTCGATGAGCACGTGCACGTCGTTGATGTCGGGCACGTTCTCGATCGTACATGGGGAGTCCGCGAGCAGCGCGGCGGGGATGATCGCCACGGCGGCGTTCTTGCCGCCGCTGACCGCGACCTCGCCCTCCAGCCGGGCACACCCTTGGATCCGCAATTTTTCCTTCATATCTCCTCATAATCCGGCAACGTGCCGGCCCTTTCCCATGCGAGCTTCCGGGGACACTCCCACGAAACGCAAAAAGCAACGCCGTTTTATTGTCGCAAGTTTCATTATACAATAGATTCCCAAATCCTGCAACCGTATTTTTTGTTACGCCTCGCTTTCGCGGGGATGCGCCCGGGAATCCTGGCCCCTCCGGGCCCCATCCGGCGCCCGCTCCGGGGCAAACCGGCGGTTTGAAGCGCCGCTGTCCGCCGGTTTTCCGCGCGCACGGAAGGTTCGGCCGCGATTCCCTGAAACTCTCACCTCCCTTTTGCGCCGGATTGGTTGCCAAACGGTGCTTCTTATGGTAGAATATTGTCGGAATTTAGAATAGGTGAGGTGTGCGCTTCGGTGGTTGAGGAGAGCCAATATTTGTCCTTCCACGGCATCCGCGTACACTTCCGCGTGGTTACGCCCGACGGAATCCCGAAGGAGCGCTTCCTGCTGCTGTGCTCGCCGCTGATCGCCACCTTTCACTGGCGCAAGCTTCTGCCCGAGCTGCAGGAGCAGGCGGGGCTGATCGTCGTGGCGGACCTGCCGGGCTTCGGCCGCAGCGACTGCGGCCCGGGCGTGCCCCAGGACAGCCTGACCCGCGCCAACATCCTCTGGGGCGTGCTGGACGATGTGGACCGGCGCTTCGGCGCGCCGGGGTCGCTCTGGCACCTGGTGGGCCACGGCACCGCCTGCGCCACCATACTGGAGATGGCGTCCCTCTATCCGGACAGCGTGAAGTCCCAGGTACACGTCGCGCCGCTGATGCGCAGTCCGGAGCTGCCCGGCTCCCCCCAGCCCGAGCGCTGGTACCGGGAGACGGTGCTCCTGAAGGAGAACTTCCGGCGCTTCATCGAG
>CANQGC010000211.1 GCA_947600345.1 uncultured Clostridia bacterium | reverse complement strand
CCATCTCCCGCTTGATGGAGGAGATCGTGCGATCGCTGTTGGTCACCGCCTGGCGCTTGGCCACCTGGCCCACCAGCCGCTCGCCGCTCTTGGAAAACGCCACGATGGACGGCGTGGTGCGTCCGCCCTCGGAGTTGGGAATCACCACCGCCTCGCCGCCCTCGATCACCGAGACGCAGGAGTTCGTCGTACCAAGGTCGATGCCGATCACTCTGGACATGGAAACCGCTCCTTCCGAAGTATGAGAAAAAGATTTCACGCTATACGCAGAATTTTAAAGGAAAAACATCAACTGAATGTGAATTGAAGGGATTACGAAGCTTGAATATTTATGAAATATTTATGCAATAAACTACCGACGATGGTTTTTATATTCAAAAAACCGACTGTAGGTTAAAATAAGGAAGAGGACCGACTTCGTTTTGCCGGTTCTCTTTCGCCCGGATTCCGCTATCCTCTGTAGTCCTGAATGGCGCGTATGAACTCCGCACCGTAGCTGGCGATCTTGCGGTCTCCCATGCCGTAGACATCGCGCATCGCGGCTGCGTCGGTGGGAAGCTTGTGGCACATATCGACGAGCGCGGAGTCGTTACAGATGATGTAGGGCGGCACGCCGTGCTCTCGTGCGAGCTTCGTTCGCACGCCGCGCAGCTGATCGAACAGCTTCCGATCCACGTCCTCCTCGAGCGCCTTCGGCGCGCGCCGGGACGCCTTTCTTGCCGCGCCCTTTCGCTCCGAGCGCGCCTCCTCCTGTATGGCAAAGGCCCTTCGCCCGCCGGAGAGGAATTCGTTCGCGTTCTTTCCGCAGCGCAGCACAGGATATTCGCCGGCGGTGATCTCCAGCACGCCGTCCTCCACCAGGGCGTCCACGATGAAGTGCAGATTCTGCCGGTCCACGTTCTTCAGCGCGCCGTACTGTGGCATCCTCGAGAGCGCGCTGTTGAGCACGCGCTTGTCCTTCGAGCCCAGCAGCGCGCGAATGTAGAGCGTCACGCCGTATCGCCCGCCGCTCTGCCGCACGCACTCCACCAGCGGCATCGCCAGCTCCGTCACGTCGGTCTGCTGCCTCGGGTTCAGGCAGTTGGCGCAGTAGCCGCAGCTCTGGCTTCGCTCCTCGCCGAAGTAGCGAAGGATCGTCCTGCGCAGGCACTGGGCGGTCTGGCAGTAGTTCGTCATCGCGCTCAGGCGGAAGCGCGCCGCCTCCTGGACGCTGGCCAGCGTCGCCGGATCGAGCTCGGCCTCCTCGCCCATGTGGTCGATGAAGAAGCGCTGGATGACGGCGTCCCGGGGCTCGTAGAGCAGATGGCAGTCGGCGCGCTCGCCGTCGCGCCCGGCGCGGCCCGCCTCCTGGTAGTAGCTCTCCAGGTCCTTGGGCATGTTGTAGTGGATCACGAAGCGCACGTTGGACTTGTCGATGCCCATGCCGAAGGCGTTCGTCGCCACCATCACGGGCGCGCGGTCGTAGATGAAGTCCTCCTGGTTGCGCTTGCGCTCCTCCTCGCTCAATCCCGCGTGGTAGCGGGTCGCCGGATGGCCCGCGCGCTGAAGCCGCTCGCACACCTGCTCCACGGCCTTGCGCGTGGCGCAGTAGACGATGCCGGAGAAGCCCCTGTAGCTCTCCACCAGCTCCATCAGCTTTTCGTCCTTCTCCCGGGTGTAGCTGACGGAGAGGTAGAGGTTCGGCCGGTCGAAGCTGGTGAGCATGACGAAGGGATCGCGCAGCTCGAGCATGCGCGCCACGTCGCTTCGCACGCGCTCGGTGGCCGTGGCGGTGAAGGCGCAGAGCCGGGGCCGCTTCGGAAGCTGGCGAATGAAGTCCGGAATCTCCAGGTAGCTGGGCCGGAAGTCCTGGCCCCACTGGGAGATGCAATGCGCCTCGTCCACTGCCACCAGCGAGATGTCTAGCCACTTGATCACGCCCAGGAAGCGCGGCGTCAGCAGCCGCTCCGGGGCCACGTAGACGATGCGGTAGCGCCCCTGGGCGAGGCGCTGCATGGCAGCATCAAACTGCCGCTCGCTCAGCGAGCTGTTCAGGTAGGCGGCGGGCACGCCCGCCTGGATCAGCGCCTCCACCTGATCCTTCATTAGCGAGATCAGCGGCGAGATCACGATGGCCAAGCCGTCCAGTAGCTGCGCCGGAATCTGGTAGCACAGCGACTTCCCCGCGCCGGTGGGCAGGATCGCCAGCGCATCGCGGCCGGAGAGGATCGCGTCGATGACCTCCTCCTGGCCCTCCCGGAAGGTATCATAGCCGTAGACGCGCTTGAGCACGTCGCGCTTGCCGTCGTAGGAGAGCGCCGGCGTGAGCAGGTCGAGGGCGGGCCGTTCCCCGGCCGCGGCCGCCGCCTCGGACGCCGGCGGATCCGCGGCGGCGGTCTTCGTGGGTTCGGCGGCCTCCGGCGCATCCCACGCGTCCGCCCAATCCTCCTCGAGCGGCGGCGGACTCCCCCAATCCTCGGGCGGAGCCTCCTCCGGCGGCGGTATGAATTCCACCTCCGCGGCCTCCCGCTCGGCCTGAAGGCGCAGGTACTCCTCCTCGGGCAGGAAGCGGGTGTAGACCTGCCCGTCCCGCTCCACACGCTCCGACCACATCGAGAGCGGCCGCACCCAGAGCCCGCCCTCGCCGTAGAGCGCCCGGTAGACCACCATGGGCTCCATCGTCTCGGAGTGGGTGGCGAAGTCGATCAGCTCGTACCGCCCGCCCTTGAAGTGGCGGTAGATTCCCTTCTTCGGAAGTTGCATGGATGCGCCTCCAGCCTGCGTATTTTCAAATTCATTATAGCACGCAGTTGACAAAGCCGCAATGTTAAGTTATCATACATATGGGAATAATTATTCACGGAGGCGAAGGGCTGCAACATGAAGATACTGATCTGCAACGCCGGGAGCACGTCGCTCAAGTTCAAGCTCTGGGAGATGCCCGAGTATGCGGTGCTCGCTGAGGGCAAGGTGGAGCGCGTGGGGAGCGCTCGCGGCATCTTCTCCTACAAGAGCGCGAAGGGCGCGATTTCGAGGGACGGCCTGGACGTGCCCGACTACACCGCCGGCATCGGCCTGTTCCTGGACGCGCTGTCGAAGGGGGAGCTCCGCGCGGTGGATGCGCTCGCGGAAATCGCCGCCGTGGGCTACAAGACCGTGCTCAGCAAGGACCACTACGGCGTGCACGAGCTGACCGAGGACGTGCTCGACGGCATGCGCGCCTACTTCAGCGTCGCGCCCGCCCACAACGGGCCGTACCTGGAGGCGATTTCCGTATTCAGGAAGCTGCTGCCGGAGGTCAAGCAGATCGGCGTGTTTGAGACGAACTTCCACCGCACCATCCCGGAGGAGCGGCGCGTGTTCCCCATCCCCTACGAGTGGACCCAGAAGTACGGCATCCGGCGCATGGGCTACCACGGGGCCAGCCACGGCTGGATCGCCGAGCGGCTGAAGCAATACCGCCGCGTGGTCTCCTGCCACCTGGGCGGCAGCGCGTCGCTGTGCGCGATACTGGACGGCAGGAGCGTGGACAACAGCTTCGGCTTCTCGCTGCAGATGGGCATCCCCCACGCTAGCCGCACCGGCGACGTGGATGCCTACATCGTGCCCTACCTGCTCGCTCAGGGGCTGACGCTGGAGGAGATCTACGACGGCCTGGGCAAGAACGGCGGGCTGAAGGGAATCTCCGGCACCTCCGGCGACATGCGCGACATCGAAGAGGCCATCGCCAAAGGCAGCGAGCGCGCGGAGCTGGCGATGGGCGTGTTCGTCACCCACGTGCTGCGCTACATCGGCGCCTACGCCATGGAGCTGGGCGGGCTGGACGCCGTGGCCTTCACCGGCGGCATCGGGGAAAACAGCGCCGAGCTGCGCAGGCGCGTGCTTTCGGGAATGGCGCACATGGGCGTGACGATCGACGAGGAGTCGAACCGAAGCGGCTCCGGAGAGCGCCTGGTGAGCGCGCCGGGATCGAAGATCGACGCCTGGGTGATCCCCGCGAACGAGGAATACATGGTCGTTCGCGAAACGTACAGAAAATTCGTGTGAATTTTTTAACACGAATTTGGGTTTACATCTGGTAATTTGCGGCTGTTTGTAGTATAATAGTCGCAACGCAAAAAACTTGTTGAACTGAACGACAAATACACAGTGAAAGCAGGGATAATGTGACAAAGAAGAGATGCATCGCAATGCTGCTCGCGGGCGGCCAGGGCAGCCGCCTGGGCCTGTTGACGAAGATCAACGCAAAGCCCGCAGTCCCCTTCGGCGGAAAGTACCGGATCATTGACTTCCCGCTGTCCAACTGCACGAACTCCCACATCGACACCGTGGGCGTGCTGACCCAGTATCAGCCGCTGGAGCTGAACCGCTACATCGGCAACGGCGCGCCGTGGGATCTGGATATGTCCAACGGCGGCGTGTTCGTGCTGCCCCCCTACATGAAGGCCAAGAGCGGCGAGTGGTATCGCGGCACCGCCAACGCCATCTATCAGAACATCAGCTTCATCGAGCAGTATGACCCGGAGTACGTGCTGATCCTCTCCGGCGACCACATCTATAAGATGGACTACAACCGGATGCTGCAGTCCCACATCGACCGCAAGGTCGACGTGACCATCGCCGTGCGCCCGGTGCCCATGGAGGTCGCCCCCTCCTTCGGCATCATGAACACCGATGCGGACGACCGCATCGTGGAGTTCGAGGAGAAGCCGAAGCATCCGAAATCGAACCTCGCCTCGATGGGCGTCTACATCTTCACCTGGGAGCTGCTGCGCAAGTACCTGATCGAGGACGAGGCCAATCCCAAGTCCAGCAACGACTTCGGCAAGAACATCATCCCGAACATGCTGGGCGACGGCAAGGTGATGATGGCCTACCGCTTCGAGGACTACTGGAAGGACGTCGGAACCATCGCCAGCCTCTGGGAGGCGAACATGGATCTGCTCAAGACTCCGCCGGAGTTCGATCTGACGGACGACCGCTGGAGCATCTACTCCCGCTCCCCCGTGATGCCGCCGCACTTCATCGGCGCGGGCGCTTCGGTGCAGCACAGCATGCTCACCGAGGGCTGCGAGATCTACGGCACCGTCAACGACAGCGTGCTCTTCGCCGGCGTGACCGTCGAGAAGGGCGCGGTCGTGGAGGACAGCGTCATCATGCCCAACACGCGCATCTGCGCGGGCGCCGAGGTGCGCCGGTCCATCGTCGCGGAGAACTGCGTCATCAGCCACGACTGCGTGGTGGGCCAGTCCGAGGGCGACATCGCCCTGATCGGC
>CANQGC010000210.1 GCA_947600345.1 uncultured Clostridia bacterium | reverse complement strand
CCTGCGCGGGCGCGCAGGCGGCAAATTACCCATTCTGCACCATCGAGCCCAACACCGGCGTGGTGGCCGTGCCGGACAAGCGGCTGGACGTGCTGGCCGAGATGTATCACCCGGAGAAATACACCCCCGCGACGCTGGAATTTGTGGATATCGCGGGCCTTGTGAAGGGCGCCAGCCGGGGCGAGGGCCTGGGCAACAAGTTCCTCTCCCACATCCGCGAGTGCGACGCCATCGTGCACGTGGTGCGCTGCTTCGAGGACGACAACGTGATCCACGTGGACGGCAGCGTCGATCCGGCCCGGGACATCGACGTGATCAACACGGAGCTGATCCTGGCCGACATCGAGACCGTCACCAAGCGGGCCGAGAAGGCCGCCGCGATGGTCAAGAAGGGCGACAAGAAGTTCGCCCTCGAGGCCGAGGCGGGCGCGATCCTGCTGGACCACCTGAACGCCGGCAAGCCCGCCCGCACCGCGCCGCTCAGCGACGACCAGCTGGCCGTGGTGCGCGAGTGGTTTTTGCTGACGATGAAGAAGACGATCTACGCCGCCAACATCGGCGAGGAGGACCTGGGCAAGGATGAGAGCGAGCTTCCACTCGTCAGGCCCGTGCGCGAGGTGGCCGACGCCGAGGGCTCGCAGGTGCTGGTGATCTGCGCCCAGGTGGAGGAGGACATCTCCCAGATGGAGCCCGACGAGAAGCAGATGTTCCTGGAGGACATGGGCATCGGCGAGAGCGGCCTCGACCGGCTGGTGACGCTGGGCTACAAGCTGCTGGGGCTCATCTCCTTCCTCACCGCCGGGCCCAAGGAGGTGCGCGCCTGGACCATCGAGAACGGCACCAAGGCCCCCCAAGCCGCCGGCAAGATCCACACCGACTTCGAGCGCGGCTTCATCCGCGCCGAGATCGTGCCCTACGAGGACCTGGTGCGCGAGGGTAGCATCAACGCCTGCAAGGAGAAGGGCCTGGTGCGCAGCGAGGGCAAGGACTACGTGATGAAGGACGGCGACGTGACGCTGTTCCGCTTCAACGTCTAATATGTCTGAATTCCAACCCGGGCGGCAGGATTCGCCGCGGATTCCGAAGCAGCCCGCGCCCCGGCCCAGCCGCCGGAGCGCGCTGTTGCTGTGGGCCATCGCGGGCGCGGGGCTGGTGATCGTCAACCTGCTCAGCCTTCCCCTCTCCCGGGCGATGGCGGGCATGAGCTACCAGCTCCAGTCGCTGATCTACAACCTGGCCTACTACCTGCCCTTCGCGGCGCTGCCGGCGCTGCTGCTGGCGCGCAGCCGGCCGGGGCTCTGGCAGGCGTACCGGCCCTACCCCATATCGATCTTCAGCGTGCTGAGCGTGGTGGCGCTGGCGCTGCTGGGCGTGTTCTTCTTCATCGACTTCGGCGCGCTGTGGTCGATCCTGCTGGAGGCGCTGGGCCTGCACCCCGGCTCCGGGGAGATCGCCCTGCCCGCGAGCACGTCCGGCCTCATGCTGAGCGTGCTGTGCATCGCGGTGCTCCCGGCGGTGTGCGAGGAGTTCGTGTTCCGCGGCGCGATCCTCTCCGGATTGGAGGGGAGCGGCGCGAAGCGGGCGGTGCTGGCCTCGGCGATCATGTTCGCGCTGCTGCACGGCTCGCTGGCGGGGCTGCCGATGCAGTTCGTCATCGGCGTGATCCTGGGCTGGCTGGTGGTGTACTGCGATTCCATCTACGCCGGCCTGATCTACCACACCACCCACAACGCCGCCACGATACTGCTGCAGTTCGCGCTCGACCGCCAGGCGGCGGCAAACCCCCAGCCCCAGGCCGAGTACGCGCGCATGATCGACGCCGTGGGCGGAAGGTCCGGCATGCTGCGGCTGGTGGTGGAGACGGCGGCCATCGGGCTGATGATGCTGATCTCGATGCGCATGTTCCGGCTCAACGCCCGGCTGCGCGGCGTGGAGATCGCCCCCGCCCGGCGGGGCGCGCGGCTGCGCGCCAGCGAGTGGGCGCTGCTGCTGCTCGGGCTCGCGTTCGCGGGTGCGCTCTACGGCGTGGATCTCTACCTGGCAATCTCCGGAGGCGGCGCATGAACGCCGCGGTGCTCTGCGTGGGCAAGCTCAGGGAGAGCTGGCAGCGCGAGGGCTGCGCCGAATACCTCAAGCGCCTGAGCCGCTACGGCAGGTACGAGGTCATCCAGGTGGACGACCGGCCCGAGCCCGAGAACGCCAGCCCGGCCCAGATTCGCCAGGTGATGGAGAGGGAGGGCCAGGCGCTGCTGAAGCAGATTCGCCCGGGCGACCGGGTGGTGGCGCTGTGCATCCGCGCCGACGCCCCGGATTCGCTGCGGCTGGCGGAGCAGGTGCGCCGCTGGCAGGGCGACGGGCGGCGCACGCTGTTCGTGATCGGCGGCTCCAACGGCCTGAGCGACGCGGTGCTGGCGCGCGCCGACGAGCGGCTGTCCTTCTCGAACCTCACCTTCCCCCACGGCCTGATGCGCGTGATCCTGCTGGAGCAGCTCTACCGCGCCGAGCGCATCAACGCGGGCGAGAAGTACCACAAGTGAGCGGCGGACCGGAGCACCGGCCCGCCGCCATTCCAACGAAACGCGCCGCCGGATTCGCCTGCAGCGAACCCGGCGGCGCACGTCTCCTCCCCCGCGCTCCGGCCGCCTCGCGGCGCGGATCAGCGGGCCCGGATGAACTCGTCCCAGCGGTCCAGCATGTCGCGCTGGCGCTCGTCCAGGAAGCCTCGGGCCGCGTCGGCGACGTCCCTCGGCACGCCGTAGTAGGCCGCCGCAATGCCGCCGATGATGGCTGCGATGGTGTCGCTGTCGCCGCCGATGGAGATGGCGTTGCGGATGGCGTCCTCGTAGTCCGTGGATTCGAAGAACGCCTCCAGCGCCTGGGGCACGCTGCCCCGGCAGCTCACGTCGAAGTGGTAGCTCCGGCGAATCTCGTCCAGCGTGAAGCCGATGCGGTAGTAGTCGCGCTCGATGCGCGCGCGGATGGCCTCCATGTGCGCGCCCTGCCGGGCCAGGAAGATGGCCATCGCCACGGCCTCGGCGGCGTTGAAGCTCTCGGGATGGTCGTGGCTGACGGCGGTCACGATGCGGGAGAGGGCCTTGACCTCCTCCTCCGTCCGCGCGTAGAAGCCGACCGGGCTGATGCGCATCGCCGCGCCGTTGCCCCAGCTCTGGTAGGGCGCGGGGTTCGGCGCGAAGATCCAGTCGTAGAACCGCCCGCCGAAGCCGCAGCCGGGATAGCTCCGGCCGATCCGCTGCATCCAGCGGACCGCGCAGGCCCCCAGCGCCTCGGGCCGATCGCCCGACTCCAGCAGCGCCTGCGCCACGGCCAGCGTCATCACGCTGTCGTCGGTGGGCGCGCAGCGCGGGGCAAAGAGCCGGAAGTCCTTGCGCTTGATGTTGTGGCGGTCGAACTCGAAGCGGGAGCCGATGATGTCCCCGGCGATGGCTCCAATGATGGTTCGCTTCACGCTTTAATCCTCCTTTCGGAAAACCTCCTCGACGCGCCTGCGCCAGGCGGCGCCGCGGCTGCCGGTGCGGCGCACGGATTCGGCGGCCATGCACACGGCGTCAAAGTTGGCGCGCACGCCCTCGGAATCGTTGCGGTAGGTCACGGCGGAGTCGGCGTCGATGCCAAAGCGCCCGGCCTCCTGCACGGCGTCCATGTTCGCACCCAGGAAGATGAACTCCCAGCCGTACTTGTCCCGCTGGCGCTCGATCATCTCTCGCACCTTCGGGAGGCTGTACCGGCGGCTGGCGTTCTCCATGCCGTCGGTGGTGATGACCACCAGCGTCTTGGCGGGCCGGTCCTCCTCCCGGGCGTACTTGTGCACGTTGCCGATGTGGTGCAGCGCGCCGCCCACCGCGTCCAGCAGCGCCGTGCAGCCGCCGGTTTGGTAGTCCCTGTCGGTGAGCTCCGGGACACTGGCCAGGTCCGCGCGGTCGTGGAGCACGTCGATCCTCGTATCGAAGAGCACGGTGGAGAGCACCACCTGCCCGGGCAGCTTGCGCTGCTGCTCGATGAAGGAATTGTAGCCGCCGATGGTGTCGGCTTCGAGCCCGTGCATGGAGCCGCTGCGATCCAGGATGAATACGATTTCGGTCAGATTCTTGTTCATGTGTTATCCCTCCCGTCTGTTGATGAATCCAGTATAGCAGGCGGGAGCGGCAAATTGGTCGCCTGGCGGGCGACATTTTGGAGGGGACGAAGGCTTCGCGCGCTTCCGCCCTCACACGCTGCCCAGCAGCGGCTGATCGAAGCAGAACAGCGCCTCGTTGATTTCGATGATATCGTACTTGCCCTTCTCCAGGAAGTACTCCACGATCACGTCGAAGCGGGAGCTGTGGCTCAGCGCGTAGCCCGCGCGGCCGATCAGCTCGCGGGCCTGCTCGGGGTTCAGGTGCAGCGCCACGCAGAAGGCCAGCGCCGTAGGCTTGGACGGCCGGTAGTCCGCCGAGGAGCGAATCTTCGAAAACAGCTTGCGGCTGACGTTGGCGCGCTTGTAGATCTCCGCGTCGGTGCAGCCGCTCTCGTCGATCAGCTTCAGCAGCGTCTCCGAGAAGCCCGCATCGAGCCGCCGCATCCGCTCCTCCAGGCTGAGCTCCGGCCCCCGGGCGGCGAACAGGGCACCCTCCAACTCGTCCCGGCGGGCGGCCTCGGGCGCCTCAGGCGCTCTCACACGCCGGAACGCGCCGAAGCTCTGCCGGCTCGCCTTCGGCGCATTCGGCATGGGCGCGGCGGCGCGCGGCGCTTCTTCATCCAGCAGCCTGCTGGTGTCATCGTTGCGCATGGGCGGATGGGCGGCCACGTAGTTGTCGTCGACATAGGCGGCCACATCCCGGAACCGCTCAGCGGAGAGCTCGTAGGCCTCCCGGTCGTAGACCACGAGGATCAGCTCGATGTCCTCCCCGGCGAAGCACTGGAACTCCCAGATGGCCGCGCGCATGGCCTCGGACTTGCTGAAGCCGTAGTGCCCCGAGGAGATCAGCGGGAACGCCGCCGACTTGCAGCCCATGGAGATCGCCGTGCAGATGGCGTTGCGATAGCAGCGGTGCAGCGTCTCGATTTCGCCGGAATGGCCGTCCCTCCAGACGGGCCCGACGGTGTGGATGACGTAGCGCGCGTGCAGGCCGTAGGCCTTCGTGGCCACGGCCGCGCCGGGCTCCAGCCTGCCGAAGCGCTCCCGGGCGCGCAGAAGCTCCGGGCCCGCGGCCGCGTGGATCGCCGCCTCCGCGCCGCCGCCCACCGAGGGAACTGGGTTCGCCGAACAGACGATGGCG
>CANQGC010000209.1 GCA_947600345.1 uncultured Clostridia bacterium | reverse complement strand
TCGCAGGACACAAGATTTCCGGTGACAATAGCCTGAGGGATCCACCTGTTCCCATACCGAACACAGAAGTTAAGCCTCAGCACGCTGATGGTACTTGGCGGGCAACCGCCCGGAAGAGTAGGTCGTCGCCGGATCCCATGAGAGGATGTTCCCTGCGAACATCCTCTCTTTTTGTGCCGGCGGGTACGTTTAAAGGCTCTTTGTCAAGAGTAGGGGCGAGGAAGCAGAGACAGGAGGATTCTGGCTCTGAAAGAGCGGAAGCGCGGAAGCCAAAAGCGACACATTTAGCAGCGCCACTGCATCCACTGCGGCGATACGCAGAGCGAGAAGATACCGAAGATTGAGAAGTTCCTGGGGTTGTTCTGAGGATTTCGAAGATGATTGATATCGCCCTTGTGCGTTGGGTGTGGGATTGGTTTTAGAATGGTGAAGGGATGGGCGTGATGCGGGGGGGTGGTGGTGGTGGTGGTTGCTCTTTGGGTCCGGAAAGCGAATGCTTTCCGGACCCAAACTCGCCTCGAGCGGCCCGCGGTATGGGGGCGATGGGGCGGTGGCTTGTGATTGCCGGGCATATTGCTTGATACCGCGGGCCGCTGGGCTCCGCCCAGACCCGTCGGGCGCTGCCCGGACCCGCTTAAGGGACTTCGTCCCTTAAGAATCTCTACCAAGGAACCTGAGGTTCCTTGGATTCTCCCTTCTGGGGCTACGGTGGGGCCTTATTGGCTCAGGCCGCCGAGGTAGGTGCTGAGCGCAGCGTCATCGATGGCTTCGTCGAAGCTGAAGGTCAATGTCTGGCCGCTCGGCATGGTCACGTAGACGGTGTAGAACGTGCCGTCGTCCAGGGGGTAGGTTTCCGCGATGGGCGCGGTCAGCGCCTCGGCCCCGCCGTCCGCGCAAATGTAGGATTGAGAGTAGGTGCTATACTGCTGATCGACGGAGAGCATGAAGCGCTTGCCTTCCGCTTCGTTCTCATAGGTGAGCGTCACGGTCGAGGAATCGGCCGCGGTATTTGTGAGGGCGTAGCCCGCGGGCGGGGTGTAGTCCGGCAGCGCGGCCTGGTAGTCCCCCTCCGTCTGGGCGGTCGGATCGTACGAGTCTCCGTAGCCATCGTAATCCCCGTAGTCATCGTACGAATCCCCGTAGTCGTCGTACGAGTCTCCGTAGTCAGCGTACGTATCCTGCGCGGTATTGTATATGGCCGCGGAGAGCAGCTCGTCGGCGCGCTGGAGCATGCTGCCCATCGCCTGCACGCTGGAGTCCTGCGCCAGCTGCATGGCGTCCAGCGAGAGCTGGGAGAGGTCGGACATCAGCGCCATCGCCAGCGGGCTCATCTCGTCGCTATCCAGCGCCTCGGTGGTGATGTCGTAGATCTGGGCGCCGGAGAAGTAGTCCTCGAGCGCGGCGTCGGTGCGGAGCACCTCGAGGCTCAGGCCGAAGATGGTCTGGTCTCCCTTGGCTGCGCTCAGGCTTATGGTGGTGGCGCCGTCCTCCGCGACCGGCGCGAACTCCAGCGCGACCTGGTCGACGGGCATTCCCATGCGCGTCAGCTCGGTGGGGAGCTTCAGCCGCAGCGCGCCGCTGCGCTTGCCCTCGGCGTCCTTCGCGGAGTCATAGGTGACGCTGAGGCCCATCTGTTCCCCGTCGTCGATGAGCAGCGGTTGGATGTCCAAGTCGGTGGTGTCGGGATCCTTGGAGTCGCCCGTCTGTTCTTCGGTCAGTATAAACTGCAGGGCCAGGCCGTCGGCCGAGAGCGTCATGTCGATGTTGGCGGTGGCGCCATCGGCGCGGACGATGCTTTCGCAGCGATTGGTCTTCAGCGTGAAGTTGGGGCTGATCTGGCTCTCGAGGTCCAGACCGTCGTAGCCGTAGTAGGTGAAGTCATCGGTCTCGGCCACGATGAGCGAGAGCTCGGGCATGGCGGGCGGCGTCGACATGCCGCTTTCGTTCATCAAGGTGGTGTAGAACTCCTCGAAGCTTCCGAAGGTGATGCCCGTGGCTTCGTTGAGCATGTTCAGCGCGCCGTTCAGCAGCGCCTCCAGCTCGGGCCAGCCGCAGTCGCGCAGGGCATCGATTATGCCGATGTCGAAGTGGAGGCGATACTTTTTCGCGGGATAGGTGTTTCCGTCGACCTCCACGGTGGTGTCGCCGGCGGGGGTGGCGCAGCGGTCGAAGAGCAGCTGGCCGACCGCCTCCTCGCGCTGCTGGAGGCCCTCCGAGTCGTGGAGGACCGAGGCCAGGAACATGCCGTAGGTGTAGATGAGATTGGTGGCGAGCTCCATGTCCTCCATGTCCCCGTAGAAGGCGAGGTCGAGGAGCTCTTCGAGCTCCGATGCGCTCATGCGGTAGGCGCGGCTGTTGTTGCCCAGCGAGAAGCGCAGCTCGTCGGACGTGGCGTCCAGCGCGATGGGCAGGATGGTGCTGCCGTTGTTGGCGGCCTCGAAGTGCAGGGTGGCGCGATCGCTGCCCGCGGCGGCGGTGAGGCTCACCGAGGGGGTGAGGGTGACGCTCTCGCTGCCCAGTGTGAGGGTCAGGTTGCGGACGCTCCAGGTGGTGGCGGTTTCGGGACTGGCGTTCATGCCGCTCGTGCCGCTGAACAGCATCGCGATACAGAGCAGGATTGACAAAATTGTGTTCATGGGGTCTCCTCCTTTTTATTTTGCGGCGGTTTGTGCAGCGCGCCGGATGCCCGGCGCGGTGGAAGCGGGGTCGAAGTGGGGGTCGGAGCGGGGTTGCCGCGCGCGGCGGCCCGGCGTCATTCGAATGCGGCGAGCAGCGCCCGGACGCTGGGGTCCTCGATGAGGCTGCTGAGGTCGATGCCGAGCTTCATCACGTCTGCGCCCAGCGCAGGGCGGATGGACGCGATGTCCGAATCGTGGAAGAACAGGAGCGCCCCGGCGGTGAGGGGGCAGGGCTCCGTGCCCTCGAAGAGCGGCCGGGGCGCGTCGCCGGCGATGTTCAGGTCGAAGCGCAGGCCGCCCAGGTGCGACCCGTTTGCGTCGACGGAGAGGGAGGTTGCCGCGGTGGTGCTGCCGTCCTCCTCCCGACGCTCGGACAGGCGGAGGTCCGCGGAGGCGCTTCCGGAGTATCCGTACTGGAGCGCGGCGGCGAGGCGAATGTCGCGCAGCCCGCCGGTGTTCGCGCAGTCGGCGGTCAGGCGCAGCTTGTCGCTGCGCGGGAACGGGAAGGGGGCGTAGCGGTCGACGAAGGTGACGTCGAGATTCGCGCGCGCCGCCCCCGCCGGCGTGAACTGCGCGTCGAGGTCGAGGAACGTGCCGCCGAAGCCGGAGAGCAGGTCGCCCAGGTAGAGATAGGCATCCACATCGGTGCGATCCGCCCGGGTGATGCAGTCCACGCGGGCGAGCAGGTCGCCCGCGCTCTGGTCGCGCATGCCGCACTTGATCCGGCAGCGGCCCGTGCCGTCCCCATGGGCGGCGGTGATCTCCAGATTCAGCGCGGGCTCCCGGCCCGGCGCGAGGCGGGCGATGGCCTCTGCGTAGCTGGCGTAGCTGGTCTCGCCGGTCAGGTTGATGGCGTCCAGCGCGGCATTCATCAGGCCCTCCAGCTCGGGAGCGCCGCATTCGCGAAGCGCGTCGGCCAGGGCGGCGGCGCTTTCGGGGTTCAGCGTGAGCGCGATGCGCTGGCCCTCGAGGGGCACGCCGTCCAGCTCGAGCTGCGCGGGCTGGACGCTGGCGCCGCAGGTTTTGAACGCCGCCAGCGCCAGTGCCAGCCCGGCGTGCAGCGCCGCGGGCCTGCCGCCCGCTGCGTCCCCCAGCAGCGCTCCGGCGCTGGTGAACAGTTCGCTGAAGGCGTCCAGCATGGGCGGCACGTTGGCCTCGATGCCGGAGAGCGCCTCGAGCTCCTGGGCGGAGAGGGAGTAGACCGAATCCTCGGTGCCGAAGCTGGCGCGCAGGGCGTCCTCCGCGATCTCCAGCGACATGGGCGCGAGGGTCCGGCCGCCGCTCTCCACCTCCAGGTGCAGGTCGACCTGATCGGACCCGGCCGCCGCGGTGAGCCGCAGCTCGGGGTCGAGGGAGCGCTGCTCTGCGCCGGTATCCAGCGTCACGTTGCGCAGCGTCCATGTGGTCGCGACGTCCGGCTCGGCGGGCAGGCTGCCTGTGCCGCCGAGGATCATCGCGAGGCTGAGGAAGATCGAGAGCAGCAGGTTCACATCGCGCGCCTCCTTTGTATGCGGGCTTCGTGCGGCGGCGGGGATGCGCTCCCCCTTGCCGCCGGGCCGTCAGTCGTTGGGCCTCTGGTAGAAGCGGCCGGTGAGCGACTGGGTGCGGATGGAGTTGATGAAGGCGCGGGGGTCGGCCTCGCGCACCATCCGAACCAGGGCGCGAGCCTCGGCCCGGGAGACCACCGAGTAGAGCATCGTGCGCTCGGCCTGCTCGTAGAGGCCCTCGCCCTTGAACAGCGTCGCGCCGTGGTGGGTGTTTTCCCGGATGACCTTGTAGACCTTCTCCGGCTGCTCGGTCACGATGAACAGCGTCTGCTTCTGGTAGCGGGTGAACATCATGTGGATCATCTGCGTGCTGGCGAACTGGTAGATGATCGAGTACAGCGAGCGCTCCCAGCCGAAGAGCATGCCCGCCACGCAGAGCATCACCACGTTGCCCGCGAGCACGTAGTTGAAAGTATCGACCCCGTAGCGCTCCGAGGCGAAGATCGAAAGGAAGTCCGTGCCGCCGCTGGTGGCGTCGGCATTCAGGCAGATGCCGATGGCGAAGCCGCCGATGATGCCGCCGAATACGCCCAGCAGCAGGCTGTCGTAGGGCAGCGCCACCTTCGGTATGAAGTCGACCAGCACGCTGCTCAGCAGCAGGTAGGTGCAGGAGAGCAGCGCGAACTTCTTGCCGATGAAGCGGAAGGCGATCGCCGCCGGGATGGCGTTGAGCAGCAGGTTCACCAGCGTGTAGGGCGGAACCACGCCCAGGTACTTTTCAAAGATATCCTGCAGGAGCAGCGCAAGTCCGGAGAAGCCCCCGGGAAACAGTCCCGCGCTCCCTACGAAGCTGTTGATATTAAAGGCGCTGACGAGCGCCGCGAAGCCAATCATGGCCAGCCTGCGCGCGTCCCGCTTCGGATCAAGCTTCAAGGCAAACACCTCCCTCCCTATTATGCGTCATTTTACCCAAAAAGTAAAGAAGAAGAATTAATGAAAGAGCGGAGCTCTTTCGAACTCAAAGGTGCCCTGCCGGGCACGTGGACGCCTCACGGCGTGGGTGTGCGCCTCACGGCGTCTGCCGCCTCCGGCGGCAGGGGTTTGGGAATCTCCACTGGAGATTCCCTTCAGCAACGGCCCTGCGGGCCGCTGCTGCTGCCTGCGGGCAGGGGCGCCTGCCGGCGGCCCAAGGAGAGATGGGGAGCGTCAAGCGCT
>CANQGC010000208.1 GCA_947600345.1 uncultured Clostridia bacterium | reverse complement strand
AGTGGCGGCTACTTTTAAATCGGGGAAGCTGCGCTTCCCCTCATAAAAGGCGCGCCGCCGCGGCCCGCGGTATGGGGGCGATGGAATAATTGTTCGCATTGCCGGGCTGTGATTGGATACCGCGGGCCGCGTGGGAGCGATGCCTTTTCCCTCAAGCCGAAGCCGCCTGCTATCCGCAGCCTATGGGGCAACGCTGGGCGCTGCCCAGACCTGCCAAGGAACCTGAGGTTCCTTGGTTTCTCCCTTCTGGGGCTACGAGGGGCATGCGCACTACTTCCGTGCCACGCCCGTCCTTCTCGCGGCCTCCGCTACCGCGCGGGCTACGGCCTCGCCGACCCTCGGATCAAACGCCGCCGGAATGATGTACTCCTCACGGAGCTCCTCGTCCGCAATCAGTCCCGCCAGCGCCTCCGCCGCCGCAAGCTTCATCGCGTCATTGATGTCGCTCGCCCGCACATCGAACGCGCCTCGGAAGATGCCCGGGAACGCCAGTACATTATTGATCTGGTTCGGATAGTCGCTCCTTCCCGTGGCGATGATCCTCGCCCCGCCCTTCTTCGCGTCCTCGGGGAAGATCTCCGGCGTCGGGTTCGCGCAGGCAAAAATGATCGCGTCCCGCGCCATGCTCCGCACCATCTCCGTCGTCACCATCCCCGGCGCCGACACGCCGATGAACACGTCCGCGCCCGCGATCACGTCCGCAAGGCTCCCCTTGCGCTTCATCGGGTTCGTACACCTCGCCATCTCGTCCTTGACCGGGTTCATGTGCTCGGTTCTGCCTTCGTAGATCGCGCCGCTGCGGTCGCACATCGCGATGTCCCGGACGCCCGCGGTCAGCAACAGCTTCGTGATCGCCACCGCTGCCGCGCCCGCGCCGCTCACCGTCACGCAGATGTCCTCCATGCGCTTGCCCACCAGCTTCAGCGCGTTCGTGAGCCCCGCCAGCGTGATCACCGCCGTGCCGTGCTGGTCGTCGTGGAAGATCGGTATGTCGCACCTCTCCTTGAGCTTTCGCTCGATCTCGAAGCAGCGCGGCGCGGAGATGTCCTCCAGGTTCACCCCGCCAAAGCTGCCGGAGATCAGGTAGATGGTGTTCACAATCTCGTCCACGTCGTGCGACTTGATGCACAGCGGATAGGCGTCCACGCCGCCGAAGGCCTTGAACAGCACGCACTTGCCCTCCATCACCGGCATGCCCGCCTCGGGGCCGATGTCGCCCAGGCCCAGCACCGCGCTGCCGTCGGTCACCACCAGGCAGCTATTCCAGCGTCTCGTCAGCTCGTAGCTCTTGTCGATGTCCCTCTGGATCTCCAGGCAGGGCTGGGCCACGCCCGGCGTGTACGCCAGTGAAAGGTCGTCCCGCGTGCTCACCGGCACGCGCGCGCAGACCTCGATCTTGCCCCGCCACTCCTCGTGCAGGCGAAGGCTCTCCTCTGCGTAGTTCATGCAAGAATTCCTCCTCGAGTTGAAATCACGCCTCCCGGGGCAATGTCGATCCGCCGTAGGGCATCACCAGCACCTCTGCGTCTGCGCCCTGCTTCCTCATCGCCGCGTCAAACGCCGCCTGCACATCCGCGTAGGGCTCCAAGAAGACGCTCCGCACGAACTCCGGCTCCAGCTCACTCACCAGGTAGATCTCCGCGTCCTCCAGCACCATCGCGATCGCCGCCGCCTTGTGGCCGCCCAGCCTGAACTCCCGGCCGATGCGCTCGATCAGGCTGTGGGCCGTGGGGGCATTGAGCATCCATTCCTCGAACGTCTTCTCCCCCAATCCCTCCTTGCACGAGCCCACGAGCACCACCGTGCCGCCCTTCTTTACCGCGTGCTTGGCGTTATCCAGCGCCTTCTGGGTCTGGTACAGGTTCAAGTCCTTCGGCGCGCCGCCCTGGCTCACCACCACGATGTCCGCCCGGTGCGGGATCTCCACCGCATAGAGCGCATCCAGGAACTTGCAGCCCGCCCGGTGCGCCTCGGTCACGTCGCCCGCCACGGCGCGGATGATCTGCTTGTGCTCGTCGAGCACCACGTTGAGTATGAAGTCCACGCCCACCATGGCCGCGGCCTCCTCAATGTCCGCGCGCACGGGGTTGCCCTCGAGCCTGCCCGCACAGGCCGCCGCCTCCACCATGCGGCTGTGGTTGGCCTGGATGGCTTCGCGGGTGGACACGCCCGGCATGATGGACTTCGCGCCGCCCGAGTAGCCCGCGAAGTAGTGGTACTCGATGTTCGCCAGGCAGATGCGCCTGTCGGCCTCCGCCACGGGGCGGAAGATGTCCACCGGCGTGCCGCGCTTCGTCGCGCCCAGGTGCACGCAGTCGGCGGGATCGCTGTCGATGCAGCGAATCTCGCTCCACGCCTGCTCGCCCGCGAGCTTCTTCTGCTCCTCGGGCGTGTGCTTGCGGTGGCTGCCCAGCGCGAACACCAGCGTGATGTCCTCCCGCTTCGCGCCCGCCGCGTAGAGCTCGTCCAGCAGCGCGGGCAGCAGCTTGTAACTGGGCACGGGCCGGGTGATGTCGCTGGTGACGATGGCGATCTTCTCGCCGGGCTTCACGATCTCGCGCAGCCTGGGCGAGCCGATGGGCTCCGCCAGCGCCCGGCGCACCTCGTCCTCGCCGGTCAGGCCGTGCTCCACCGCGTTGGGCGTCAGCACGCCCAGCAGGTTTTTGTCCGGAAAGGTCAGCGTCTGAGTTCCGGCGCCGAATCCGAGCTCGATTTGCATGGTCACGCCTCCTTGTCCGCCGGGAAGGTCCTCGCGGCGTGGCGCAGCGCCCGGACCACCGGCAGCTCCTCGCCGGTCAGGAAGCGGATCAGCGCGCCGCCGCCGGTGCAGATGTAGCCGAGCTTGTCCGTCACGCCGTACTTGGCCGCCGCGGTCACGCTGTCGCCGCCGCCGACCACGGTGTAGCCCTCGGTCTCGGCCATCGCCTCGAACAGCGCCCTGGTGCCGAGCTCCGTCTCCGGCTGCTCGAACACGCCCACCGGGCCGTTGGCGAACACGGTCTTCGATTGCAGTATGGCCTCCCGGTACTTCGCCGCCGTCTCCGCGCCGATGTCCAGCGCGTTGAAGTCCGCCGGAATCTCACCGACGCGCACGTCCTCGCGCTTGCCGTCCTTCACCTGCGCCAGGTCAAGCGGCAGCGCGATCTTCTCCGCGTACTTCGCGTAGATGCCCTTGGCCTTCTCGATGTACTCGCCGTAGCCGGACTTGACGATGAAGCCGAGTGTGCCGCTGCCGATCTCGACGCCCTGAGAGGCAAGCAGGATCTCGCCCACCAGCCCGCCGGTGAGCACGGTGTCCGCCGCGCCGGAGCCCAGCACCGTCTCCATCATCATGAAGGCGTCCGATATCTTCGAGCCGCCCAGCACGAAGGCGCAGGGGTGCTCCGGCTTCTCCATCAGCTCGGACACCACGCAGTACTCCCGCTCGAACAGCCTGCCCATCGCGCTGGGCAGCAGCTGCTCGAAGCCGCAGAGCGTGGGCTGGTCGCGATGCGCGGCGGCAAAGGCGTCGCAGACGTAGAGGTCGGCCAGCGGCGCGAGCTTCTCCACCACCTGGGTCTTCGCCTGCTGCTCGTGGGTGAGGCAGAGCTTCATCTCGAACAGCGTCTGCTCCTCGGAGCAGAAGCGCACGTTGTCGAGGAGGATGATCTCCCCATCCTTCAAGTTGCGGATGGCCTCCCGCGCCGTCGGGCCGCAGACGTCCTCGATCCAGCGCACCTCGCGGCCCAGCAGTTCCGTCAGCACCTTGGCGTGGGGACGGGTGCAGTAGAAGTTCTTGTACTCGATGTCGCTGCCCTGGTGGGCCAGCAGCACGACCTTCGCCCCCGCGTCGGACAGCTCCTTTACCGTCGGCGCGCAGGCGGCGATGCGCTGGATGGACTTCAGCTTGTCGTTGGCCTTATCCACGGGCTGGTTCATGTCCACGCGGCAGAGCACAGTCTTGCCCTTCAAATTGTATTCATCCAGGGTGTGAATTCCGAATCTCATTGTTTATTCCCCCCAGTCGGCGTCTTCGAAAAGGCAGGGGGAGCGGCAAAGTCGCTCCCCCGCACGAAAGATCAATCTTACTTCTTGAACTTGCCGATGCCCAGGTACTTGTTGGTCTCGGCGGTGCCCGCCTCGCGGGTGGTCTGCATCTGCGTCGCGGCGCGGATGCCGTCGATGGTCTCGGGGATCGTCACGCTCTCCTGCGGGATGTTGATGGCGTACATGATGTCGTTGCCGGACTCCACGATGCTGTCCTCCCAGATGGCAATCTCGTACATGTCGCCGCGCCGGTTGCCCAGGTCGCGGGCGTACTTGAACAGGCTCGCGTTGCCCTTGAAGCCCTCGTCGATAGAGACCACGCGGATGCGCGGGTGCTTCTGGAACACCTCGAGCGCCTGCTCGCGGGTGATCTTCTTGCCGTCCTTCGCGGTGGCGACCACGGTGATGATGTGGCCGTGGGTCACCGGCGTGTGAACCAGTATGCCCGTGGCGTTCACGTGGGGCATGATGGTCATCAGGTCGAGCGCCTGGTGGGACGGGGCCTTCTCCATCTGCAGCGCGTTGGTCAGCCCGCGATGGTAGTCGCCCGGGTCGGCCACGCGGCGGATGATGGTGATGGCCACCTTCTCGATGCCGATAGCGCGGTCCAGCGCGTCCACCGAGCGGATCAGGCCCGTGGTGTTGCAGCTGGTGAGCTTCAGGTAGTTGGCACCCACGCCCTTCTCGAAGTTCGCGTAGCCGTGGAAGAACACGTCCGCGACGGAGTTCTTCTCGCCGCCCTGGAAGATGGCCTTCACACCGAGCTTCTCGTAGATCAGCTTGTTCTTCGCGCCCACGCCGCCGGGAGCGGAGTCGAGCATGATGTCCACGCTCTTGCACAGGTCCTCGAAGCTGCCCGCCGTGGGGATGCCCAGCGCGTCGAACTGGCCCTTGTCCGCGCCGTCCACCAGGTAGAGCTTGTACTCCACGTTGTTCGCGCCGATCATGTCGCGCTCGGCCAGCGCCCGGATGGAGAGGGTCGGCGCCAGATCGGCGATGCCCACCAGCTCCATGTCGCCCTGCATGGCCACGCCGTCCGCCAGCCGCTGTCCGATCGTGCCGTAGCCCGCCACGCCCACTCGAATCTTCTTGCTCATGATGATTTCCTCCCTTATCTTGAATCGTTGAGTCGATGTTACTTCTTCTTCGCGACCGTCTGCTCGACGACCGAGATGACGTGCTCGGCGGTCAGGCCGAACCTTTCCGCCAGGTAGTCCGCCGGGCCGACCTCTCCGAACTCGTCCTCGACGGCCACGTAGCCCATGGGCACGGGGCAGTTCTGCACGACGCAATCCGCCACGGCGCTGTAGAGCCCGCCCACGCGGTTGTGGTTCTCCGCCGTGACGACGCAGCCGCACTTCTTCGCGCACTCGAGCACCAGTTCCTCGTCCAGCGGCTTGATGGTGAACATGTCCACCACGG
>CANQGC010000207.1 GCA_947600345.1 uncultured Clostridia bacterium | reverse complement strand
CATTTTTCCTATAAGTTTTTTTCACCCCCAGTTGAACTGGGGGTTGCTTATCGCCTTTTCGGCTACCAACGCAGGACCTGGGCCCCATCTACGGGGCCCAGGTCCGTCTTTAAGCACGCGGCAGCAGAAGGGAGAATCCAAGGAACCTCAGGTTCCTTGGTGGGAATTCTTAAGGGGCAAAGCCCCTTAAGCAGGTCTGGGCAGCGCCCAGCGTAGCCCCTGAGGTTGCGCCAAGCAGGCGGTTGCGGCTTGAAGCGATAAGGCATCGCTCCCAAGCGGCCCGCGGTATTCAACCAAAGTTTTGGCAATGCGCACCAACGCCCCACCGCAACCATACCGCGGGCCGCGGCGGCGCGCCTTTTATGAGGGGAAGCAAAGCTTCCCCGATTTAAAAGTAGCCGCCACTAACTCTCGTCCCCCTTTCGCCACCCGCCCAAGCCCATGAATCCCCCAAACCTCCGCATCAGGCTTCGACGCAATGTCCCACGCGGCATGGAGGTGATAAAGCCTCAACTCCACCCCAGAAATCCCACCCCCAAATCCACGGCCCAGCCGAATGTCTTTCACTTCACCAATTGAAAATCCTGGCAGCGCGTAGTATAATGAACGCAACATAAATAAGGAAGCTCTGCTTCAGGAGGTGTGCGTCTCATGAAAGCTACCCGCCGCATGCTCAGCGCCGCGCTGGCGCTGCTCTTCCTCTGCACGTCCGCCCTCGGCGAGGCGCTCATTCCCACCGAGGCGCTCATTCCCGTCGAGGACCTCGCGCCGGAGGAGATCTCCCTGGCCGAACCGGCGGAAACCGCCCAGGAGGTCCTCACGGATGAGCCCACCGAGGCCGAACCCACGGCCGAATCCATCCCGGCCGAACCTACAGCCGAACCCGTTCCAAACGAATCCATCCCGGCCGAACCCGCTCCGGACGAACATCCCGTCGTCGAAGCGCCGGTCGCGGATGTGCCGCCCGCCGGGGATGCTCCCGCGGTCGAGGCGCATCCCATCGTCGCCGAGGCGCCCGCCGGGGAAGAACCAGAGCTCGCGGAGGAATCCATCGCGGCGGTTCCCTTCGACGCGGCCGGGGACTTCACGATCGAGGGTACCACGCTGACTAAGTACAGCGGCAGCGACCCGGACGTGGTCATACCGGCATCCGTGCAGACGATCGGCTACGGGGCGTTTCGGGATTGCACGACGATCCGGAGCCTCACGATCCCCGGCAGCGTGCGGACCGTCGAGGGCTGGGCGTTCGAAGATTGCACGAACCTGCAGACCGTCACCTTCGAAGGGGGAAGCGAAACGCTGGTCTTCGAAGGCTACGGGTGCTTCTATAACTGCCCGATCCAGAGCCTGACCGTCAACCGCAATTTTGAGACGACGGGCGAAAGCGGCCTTTTCGATAATGGTAGCAGGTCGTCGGATCATTTCCTCTCGGTCGTCACCCTCTCAAGCGACGTGACCTTCCTCTGCGACGGCGCGTTCAGCGGCTGCTCCGAGCTGAACTCAATCGACATTCCGGAGAGCGTGACGCGCATCGGAAAGTACGCTTTCAGTTCGTGCTGTTTTGAAGAAGTCAAGCTGCCCTCCGGATTGACCGCCATAGAGGACGGCGCGTTCAGCGGCTGCTCCGAGCTGAACTCGATCGACATTCCGGAGAGCGTGACGCGCATCGGAAAGAACGCTTTCAGTGATTGCGATAGCATCTGGAATATCAAGCTGCCCTCCGGATTGACCGCCATCGAGGATGGCGCGTTTCAAAGCTGCGGAAATCTGCGCACGATCGACATCCCATCCGGCGTGACGCGCATCGGCGCGGATGCGTTCGTCGATTGCTCTAGCCTTTGGAAGGTCGATCTGCCCGCCGGTCTGACGGAGATCGGCGATGGGGCGTTTTCTGGTTGCTCCGAGCTCGAGCAGATCGCGCTCCCGCGGAGACTCGCGCGAATCGGGAATTCCGCGTTCTATTGGTGTAATGCTTTGCCATCGCTCGCCCTCCCCGACGCGCTCTCGAGCATCGGCAAGGACGCCTTCAGGGGCTGCGGCGTTACCTCCTTTGCAGTTCCCTCTGGCATCACCGAGATTTCCGATGGCGCGTTCGCATCCGGACACCTGCAGAGCATCTCCCTCCCGGCGACGCTCACGCGCATCGGCCCGAATGCGTTCGAGGGCAGCGGGCTGACCTCCATCGAGCTTCCCAAGTGCATCACCTCCATCGGCAGCCGGGCGTTCGCGGAGAGCAGCCTGCGCTCCTTCACCTTTCCGAAGGGCGTCGCCACCATCGAGAGCGAGCTCTTCTCCGGCTGCGCCAATCTGAGCCGCTTTACCGTGCCCGGCCACATCTCCGAAATCAAGAGCTACGCCTTCCAGGGCTGCAAGAACATGACGGCCGCCGTGCTGGAGGAGGGCGTAGCCAAGCTGGGCAGCGGCGCGTTCAAGGATTGCGGCTACCTGCGCACGGTTCGGCTCCCCGAAAGCCTGACCAGCATCGACCGCTACGCATTCCAGAACTGCGGCAATCTGCTCGCCCTCGTGCGCGCAGGCTCCCAGGCCGAAACCTACTGCGAGCAGAACGACATCCCCTACAGCACTGGCAGCATCGGCACGATCGAGTTCACCGGCGTCAAGGACGGCGACGCTGTGCCCCGCGGGGAATATACGCTCAGATGGAAGGCGGTCTCCGGCGCGAACCTCTACGTGGCGGGCTCTCGCTTACTGGGTGAAGGCTTTGGAGCCGATGATTGGGATATTGCAGAGTTTGAGGAGCTCTCTGCGGCGTCCTATACCTTCTACACGTATGATACGGATGTCGAGGTTTGGGTCGGCGCCTACAAGACCTCCGGCTCCGCCAGGACGCTGCTGGCCGATGGCACGATCAAGCTTCGCGGAGATGCGAACCTGAGCTCCGTCAGCTTCCCCTCCTCCCTGCGCCTGGGCGTGGGCGAGAGCCAGACGATCACCGCCTCCTCCAACCAGGACAGCAAGTTCACCTACGCGAGCAGCGACAAGAAGATCGCGACCATCTCCGCCGCCGGGCTGGTCAAGGCCCTCAAGGCCGGAACCGCCACGCTCACCGCCAAGGGCAACCGCAGCGGCAATACCGCCAGATGTGTACTCACCGTCTACGCCGTGCCCACGAAGGTGAGCCTCTCCCCGGCAAAGCTGACCATCGGCGTGGGCCAGCAGCTGCAGCTCGCCCCCACCGTGACCCCCGAGGGCGCCGAGACCGAGCTCAGCTACAGCAGCGATAACAGCGCCATCGCCTCTGTGGACGCGGACGGCACCGTCACCGGCGCCGGCACCGGCAGCACCACCCTGCGCGTGCAGACCTCCAACGGCAAGAAGGCCAACTGCAGCATCACCGTCCAACCCGCGCCCAGCGCCGTAAGCTTCGATCCCGCCGAGATTAAGATTACCGAGGGCCGAAGCGTGGCGCTTAAGCCCGCGCTTACCCCCGCGAACGCCGCCGCCAGCTTCCGCTACGAGAGCGACGACGACGCCGTGGCGCGCGTGGATGAGGACGGCACGCTGGAGGCCGTGGGCGAGGGCAGCGCCACGATCACCGCCACCGCGCAAAACGGCGTGCACGGAAGCGTCTCCGTGCGCGTGCTGGCCGCGCCGAAGGAGATCGAGATTCCAACGGAGATCGAGCTGGGCAAGGGCGAAAAGCGGACGCTGACCCCCGCCGCCGGCGAGAACACCGACATCATCTATAGCTACGCCAGCAGCAAGACTTCCGTGGCCACCGTCAGCGCCGGAGGCAAGATCACCGCGCGCAAGGCCGGTGAGGCGGTCATCACCGTCACCGCCGACACCGGCGCGACCGCCACCTGCCGCGTCAGCGTGGAGGCCGCGCCCTCGAAGGTGACGCTGAGCGAGAAGAAGGCCACGCTGGGCGTGAACGATAAACTCGCGCTGGAAGCCACGCTGCCCGCCGGCAGCGCCTCCGCGCTGAATTGGACCAGCAGCAAGAGCGCGGTCGCCAGCGTGGACGAACAAGGCAACGTCACCGCGCTGACGCCCGGCTCGACCACCGTCTCCGCCAAGACCTTCAACGGCAAGGAGGCCAGCTGTAAGATCACCGTAAAGGCCGCGCCCGCGTCCGTGACCTTCGCGCCCGCGAACCTCAAGCTCGCCTCGGGCCAGGAATACCAGCTCAAGCCCGCGCTCGATCCCGGCGCGGCGGCCAGCTTCACCTATGAGAGCAACGACGAAGCGGTCGCCAGCGTGGACGAGAACGGCCTGCTGACCGCCGGAAAGCCCGGCACGGCGAGAATCACCGCCAGGACTCACAACGGCCTGAGCGCCGAATGTGAGATCACCGTCGTGGCCGCGCCAGCGACGCTCTCCATCGCGGACATCACGCTGGGCAAGGGCGAGAAGCTCGCGCTCCAGCCCAAAGTGGATAGCGGCGCGGATAGCGACGTCAGCCCCTTCACATACGCAGTCAAGAAGGCATCCATTGCCAAGCTGACCTCAGACGAGCAGATCAGCGGCAAGGCGGCGGGCTCCACGACGCTGACGGTGACGACCTATAACGGCCTGAAGGCCACGTGCGACGTGACGGTAACGAAGGCCCCGGCATCGGTGAGCTTCTCGATTAAGAGCGCCACGATGAGCCCTGGATGTAAGCTCAAGCTCGACGCAGTGCTCAACGGAGAAACCGCATCGAAGCTGAGCTACGAGAGCGATAACGAGGCCGCCGCCACCGTGGCCCCGGACGGCACGGTCACCGCCATAGCCCCCGGCACCGCCACCATCACCGTCAAGACCTATAACGGCAAGAAAGCCAGCTTCACGGTAATCGTGGAATAAGAGGCCAGCGCCTGTAGGAACGAAACGCAGGACCTGGGCCCCATCTACGGGGCCCAAGTCCGTCTTAACAGCGCGGTAGCAGAAGGGAGAATCCAAGGAACCTGAGGTTCCTTGGCAGGAATTCTTAAGGGACAGAGTCCCTTAAGCAGGTCTGGGCGGAGCCCAGCGTAGCCCCTGAGGCCCGCGGTCTCAATCCATCGCCCCGGCAATGCGAACCCACGCCCCATCGCCTCCATACCGCGGGCCGCGTCGAAGCGCCTTTTGAAAAGGGAACCCTTCCGGTTTCCCTTTTCAAAACAGCAAACGCAACCTCCCGAACTTCCATTCCTCTGCCGATTTGTGGAGCCTCAGACTTTCTGACGGTTGCACTTAGTTTGACAATTCTTCGGGGCATGAGGGTTGGTTCGAGGGGGACGGAAAGTTAGTACGGCTGATTGGATTCGGGAAGCTGCCGCTTCCCTCATAATCAGCCGGGGGCAGCCCGCGCATATGACATCGGGGCATCTGTGCTCCTTATAAGCGTATTTTGCGCGCGCGGGCCGCTGGGGGGACGCTGGGCTCCGCCCAGACCCGTTCGGGCGCTGCCCGGACCTGCTTAAGGGGCTTTGCCCCTTAAGAATCCTCACCAAGGAACCTGAGGTTCCTTGGA
>CANQGC010000206.1 GCA_947600345.1 uncultured Clostridia bacterium | reverse complement strand
TGCAACGGCATCGGTCTGGGGCGTGGCGATGTAGCCCGGACCGATGCCGTTGCACTGTATGTTCGCCTCGCCGTACTCCGAACAGATGTTGCGCGTCAGCATCTTCAGGCCGCCCTTCGCCGCGGCGTAGGCCGATACCGTCTCCCGGCCCAGCTCGCTCATCATCGAGCAGATGTTGATGATCTTGCCGTGGCCCCGCTCGATCATCCCCGGAATCACCGCCTTGGCGCAGATGAACGGGCCCACCACGTCGATGTCCACCACCTGCCGGAACTCCTCGGCGCTCATTTCCGTCATCGGGACGCGCTTGATGATTCCGGCGTTATTGACCAGTATGTCGACCGTTCCCAGATCCGCTTCGATCTTTTGCACGAGCTCCGCCACCTGGGTCTCGTCCGTCACGTCGGCGATGTAGCCCTTCGCTTCGATGCCCTTGGCGGCGTAGTCCGCCAGGGCCTTATCCAGGTTCTTCTGGCTGCGGCAGTTGAATGCGATCTTCGCGCCCGCGCCCGCGAGCGCCTCCGCGATGGCGAAGCCGATGCCGTAGGCCGCGCCGGTGACGAGGGCCACCTTCCCCTCCAGGGAGAACATCTTCATCATTTCGTTGTTCATGCCGCGCCTCACTTCAGCTCCGTGGTCGGGACCACGTCCATGTCGTCGAACGCCTGATTCTCGCCGCCCATTGCCCAGATGAACGTGTAGCTGGCCGTGCCTGCGCCGGCGTGGATCGACCAGGAGGGCGAGATCACCGCCTGCTCGTTCTTCATGATGATGTGGCGCGTCTCCTGGGGTTCGCCCATCATGTGGAAGACCACCTCGTTCTCCGGCACCTCGAAGTACATGTACACCTCCATGCGGCGCTCGTGGGTGTGGGCCGGCATTGTATTCCAGACCGAGCCGGATTCCAGCACCGTCATGCCCATCGAGAGCTGGCAGGTGGGCAGCACGTCGGGATGGATGAACTGGTTGATCACGCGCTTATTGGACGTGGCGGAGTCGCCGCAGGGCTTCTTGGCGGCGTCGGCGATCTTCAACAGCCGCGTCTCGTAGCTGCAGTGCGCCGGGGCGGAGACCATGTAGAACTTCGCCGGGGCTGCGGGATGGTCGCTGGAGAACAGCACCTCCTTCGCGCCGCGGGTGATGTAGAGGCAGTCCTTATAGCCCAGCTCGTAGACCTCTCCGTCCACGCAGATCTTTCCGGCGCTGCCGATGTTGAATATGCCGATCTCCCGGCGCTCCAGGAAGTAGTGGGTGCCGAAGTTCGCCCAGACGTCGATGCCCTTGTCGATGGGCACGGTTTCGTTCACCGGCATGCAGCCCAGCGTCACCATGCGGTCCACGTGGCTATAGACGGCCACGACCTCGTCCGGCACGTACAGATTCTCGATCAGGAATTCCCTGCGCAGCTCCTCGGTGGTGTAGCGCTTGACGTCCCTCTGGTTTGCGGAATAGCGAATATCCATAGGCAGTTCTCCCTCTCTCTTTCGAAATTCCGGGCGCGAAGCGCGCCCTATATCTTTTTGTTTAGCTTACAGGTTTTGCATCGCAATGTCAATCCTTTCCGCGCTGCAACCGTCATTATTCCATAGAATATTCATTAAACCGCCATAGTTTTTTTAGAACAGAGCTTCTGTTTTGGTCGATTTTGTTGTATAATAAATATGTAGTGTTTTACTCAATTATGAAGGAGGAATGTGCGCATGAATCCGCTTCTTCAGGAACTTTCCAACATCGGTATTGTACCCGTAATCGCGCTTGAGGACGCCAGCAAGGCAGTGCCGCTGGCCAGGGCGCTGGTCGCGGGCGGTCTGCCCGCCGCGGAGGTCACCTTCCGCACCGCCGCCGCGGAGGACGCCATCAAGGCCATCATCGCGGAGGTGCCGGAGATTATCGTGGGCGCCGGCACCGTGACCAACAAGGATCAGCTCGACCGCGCGGTCGCGGCGGGCTGCAAGTTCGTCGTGACGCCGGGCTTCAACCCGGACACCGTGAAGTACGGCATCTCCAAGGGCGCGCTGATGCTGCCCGGCACCGCCACCGGCGGCGAGATGGAGCAGGCCATGTCCCTGGGCCTGGAGGTCGTCAAGTTCTTCCCGGCCGAGCAGAACGGCGGCGTGGCGAAGCTGAAGGCGCTGGCGGGCCCGTACCGCACCATCAAGTGGATGCCCACCGGCGGCGTGAACACCAGGAACATGATGGACTACCTCTCCTTCGACCAGATCGCCTGCTGCGGCGGCACCTGGATGGTCAAGAAGGATCTGATCGAGGCCGAGAAGTGGGACGAGATCACCGCCATCTGCAAGGACTGCGTCAAGACCATGCTGGGCTTCGAGCTTCGCCACATCGGCATCAACTGCGAGAACGCGGAGGAAGCCGAGAAGGTCGCCCGCCAGTTCTGCGCCATCTTCGGCCTGGACTGCAAGGTCGGTAACAGCTCTGTGTTTGCCGGGACAGCGGTCGAGTGCATGAAGAAGCCCGGTCGCGGCAAGCTGGGACACATCGCCATCGGCACGAACAGCGTGGCCCGCGCCATCTATCACCTGGGCCGCCAGGGCGTGAAGTTTGAGGCCGGTTCCGAGTCCGTGGACGCCAAGGGCAAGATCAAGGCGATCTACCTGGAGGGCGAGGTCGGCGGCTTCGCGATTCATCTGGTGCAGAAGTAAACCATCGCTTTCATATCGTATAGGAGGACAAACGCTATGGGCAAGATCATTACCTTCGGCGAAATTATGCTTCGCCTGGCCCCGAACGGCTACTATCGCTTCTTCCAGGACGACCAGCTGCAGGCCACCTTTGGCGGCGGCGAGGCGAACGTCGCGGTTTCGCTGGCGAACTACGGCATGGACGCGGCATTCGTCACGAAGCTTCCCAAGCACGCCATCGGCCAGGCGGCGGTGAACTCGCTGCGCTACTTTGGCGTGGACACCTCGATGATCGCCCGGGGCGGCGACCGCGTGGGCATCTACTTCCTGGAGAAGGGCGCGAGCCAGCGCGGCAGCGTGTGCATCTACGACCGCGCGCACTCGGCGATCCAGGAGGCGAGCCCCGAGGACTTCGACTGGGATGCGATCTTTGAGGGCGCGGACTGGTTCCACTTCACGGGCATCACCCCGGCGCTGGGGCCGAACCTGGTGGAGATCTGCAAGCAGGCCTGTGCTGCGGCCAAGGCGCACGGCGTGAAGATTTCCTGTGACCTGAACTACCGCGGCAAGCTGTGGACGCGGGCGCAGGCGCGCGAAGCGATGACGGAGCTTTGCAAGTACGTGGACGTGTGCATCTCCAACGAGGAGGACGCGAAGGACGTGTTCGGCATCGAGGCGGAGAACACGGACATCTACGGCGGCAAGCTGAACAAGGAAGGCTACAAGTCCGTGGCGAAGCAGCTGGCGGACAAGTTCGGCTTTGAGAAGGTGGCCATTACGCTGCGCACGTCCATCTCCGCGAACGACAACGACTGGGCGGGCATGCTCTACGACGGGAAGGACTACTGCTTCTCGAAGGAGTACCACCTGCACATCGTGGACCGCGTGGGCGGCGGCGACAGCTTCGGCGGCGGCCTGATCTACGCGCTTCTGAACGGCAAGGACACCCAGGCGGCCATCGAGTTCGCCGTGGCGGCCAGCGCGCTGAAGCACTCCGTCGAGGGCGACTTCAACCGCGTGACCGTCGCCGAGGTCGAGAAGCTCGCCGGCGGCGACGCCTCCGGCCGCGTCCAGCGCTAGCCGGCGGGGCCGGAGGCCATCTGCTGCCGCGCTTAGGTGACGGACTCCCGCCCCGTAGATCATGGGGTGGGAGTCCTGCGTTTCATTCCTAATGGAGCGATTGTTCGAGGCGACGAAACCCGGCCCCATAGATCCGAGGGCCGGGTTTCTGCGTTGGTTTTGCGGCGTTTGTGCTTCTGATTGGGGGTATGGTCTGGGTTTGGGAAGAGGCCCTCGCTTTTGTGGGGGCCTCTTGTTGTGCGCTTTCTTTGGGTGGGATGGAGTATGCGGCGGAGCGCTCAGTTTGTCCGGACCTTGGCGACGGCGGCCTGCCAGTCGGCGTACTTTGCCGCGCGGGTGGGCTCGTCCATGTTTGGTTCGTAGGACTTGCGCTTCAGTGTGCTGAATACGCTGGCGTCGTACATGCCGGTGGCGATGCCTGCTGCGTAGGCCGCGCCGATGCCCGAGAGCTCCTCGCTATCCGGGATGCGCACCGGGATGTTCAGAAGGTCGCTCTGCAGCTGCATCAGGTAGCCGTTCCTCGTCGGGCCGCCGTCCACGCGCAGCTCGCCGATGTGCACGCCCGCGCTCTCCCCCATCGCCCGCACGATATCGGTGATCTGGTAGGCGATGCAGTCCAGCGCCGCGCGCACGACCTCGTTCTTGCCTGTGGTGCGCGTCATGCCCACGATGGCCGCCGTCGCCTTGCTGTCCCAGTAGGGCGCGCCCAGGCCGGAGAACGCCGGCACGAGGTACGTCTTATCCTCGGGCTTCGCCGCGCGGGCCAGCGCCTCGGTCTCGCCCGGGCCGGAGATCAGCTTCAGGTCGTCCTTGAGCCAAGTGATGACCGCGCCGGTGTAGTTGATGTTGCCCTCGAGCACGTAGTTGACCTTGCCGCCGATCTTCCAAGCCAGGCTCGTGACCACACCCAGATCGCTGAACACGGGCGCCGTACCGATGTTCATCATGATGGACGAGCCCGTGCCGTAGGTGGCCTTGACCATGCCGGGCGCGTGGCAGCCCTGGCCGAAGAGCGCACCGTGGCTGTCGCCCAGCACGCCGCGGATCGGGATGGGATGCTCCAGGTAGCCGCCGAAGTCGGTCTCGCCGTAGTCGCCGTCGGAGTCGGTGACCGTCGCCATGCAGCTCGGGTCGATGCCGAAGAGGTCGAGCAGTTCTTCATCCCACCGGAGCTCCCGGATGTTGAACAGCTGCGTGCGGGAGGCGTTGGAGTAGTCGGTCTGGTGGCGCGCGCCGCCCGTCAGCTTGTAGACCAGCCAGCTGTCGATGGTGCCGACACAGACTTCGCCCCGCTTCGCGCGCTCAGCGGCGTCGGGGACGTTCCGGAAGATCCAGGCCAGCTTCGCCGCCGGGAAGTAGGGCGAGAGCTGGATGCCGGTCTTCCGGCGCACCATCTCCGCGCAGCCGCGCTTCTCCAGCTCCTCGCAGATGGCCGCGCCGCGCGCGCACTGCCAGACGATGGCGTTGTACAGCGGCTCGCCGGTTTTGCGATCCCAGCAGGCGGAGGTCTCGCGCTGGTTGCTGATGCCCAGCGCCGCGATGTCCGCCTTGTCGATGCCCGCCTTTGCCACGACGTCCTTGACGACCTGCAGCGTGTTGGCGTAGATCTCGTTCAGGTCGTGCTCCACCCAGCCCTTGTCGTCGATGATCTGGCGGTGGGGCCGATCCGCGCGGCAGATCAGCGCGCCCTGCTCGTCGAACAGCAGCGCCTTGGTGCCCTGGGTGCTCTGGTCGATGCCCAGCACAAATTT
>CANQGC010000205.1 GCA_947600345.1 uncultured Clostridia bacterium | reverse complement strand
CCCCCCAACGAGAATCAACCCACCCCAAGGAGGCCCCCCAACCATGCCCAACATCACCATCACCCACGAAAGCGCATACCTCCTCCTGCGCCTGCTGGAGGAGCTGCGCGAAATCGACCGCCGCGCGGGCTGCTCCGACCGCTACTTCCGAGCCCACTTCGCGAGCATCTCCCGCGCCGCCCAGGCCAGTGGCGCGCTCGAGGAACTCCGGCGCGCGCTGGAGGATCCCTGAACCCGTCCGTCCCCCAAACCGCCGCGCAAACCACCGCGCGCGGATTCAAAGCCACCCTAGCAACCTGCCGCGCATCGCACGCGGCTTTTTTGCGCCCGGCGCTATCCTAAGCGCCGAAACCGATCATCCACAAGAAATGAAGGAGGAGACACCATGAACGAAAGGGAAGGCATCATCGAAACGAACCAGGGCAACGCGCAATCGCCGCTGCCGAAGGAGGAGCGGGAGCAGTCGAAGCCGCTCACCGCGCAGGACGTGGAGGAGATCGTGGAGCGACTGCTGCGCCAGCGGCTGGCGCAGTTCCAGATCCTGGCCAACGGCCGCGTGGCCCAGGCGCGCAGCGAGGGCCGCGCCGAGGCGGAGCGCCTGTCCGGCATGAGCGAGGACGAGCGCCGCTACCGCGAGGCGGAGGCCGCGCGAACCCGCGAGGACGAGCTGACCCGCCGGGAGGAGGAGCTCAACCGCCGCGAGACGCACGCCTGGGTCGTCCAGGAGCTGGTCCAGCGCGGCCTGCCCAGGGAGCTGGCCGACGCGATCGACTGCAGCGACGCCGGGCGCAGCGCCGAGAGCGTGGACGCGCTGGAGCGAATCTTCCGCGCGGCCGTGCAGCGCAGCGTGGACGAGCGCCTGGGCCGCGGCCATTCGCTGCCCCGCTCGAGCGGCGACGCCCCGACGAGCCTGACCCGGCGCATGCGCCTGGCCGCGGGGCTGAGCGAGTGCTGAGCGCGCGATACCCATTCACCCAAACGAGATCATCATTGAGGAGGAAATTTCCATGGCCAATAACATCGAACTTTTCAAGCAGTACCTGCCGATCCTCGACGAGGTGTACAAGAACACCTGCCTCACCGCCGCGCTGGACGGCTCGCCCGAGCTGGTTCGCATGGGCAACAGCGCCAACGAGTTCGTCATCTGGAAGATGAACATGAGCGGCCTGGCGAACTACTCCCGCAACTCCGGCTACGTGGGCGGCGACGTGACGCTGACCAACGAGACCGTGAAGTGCAACTTCGACCGCGGCCGCATGTTCAGCGTGGACGCCCTGGACGACGCGGAGACCGCCGCCATCGCCTTCGGCCGCCTGTCCGGCGAGTTCATCCGCACCCGCGTGGCGCCGGAGCTGGATGCCTTCCGCTTCGCCACCTACGCCTCCGCGCCCGGCATCGGCTCGGCCCAGGGCGCGCTGGCCGATGGCAAGGCCGTGGTCGAGGCGCTGCGCGCCGCCCACGCCGCGCTGGACGACGCCGAGGTGCCCGCCGAGAACCGCATACTGTTCATCACCTCCGCGCTCAAGGGCGCGGTGGACGACCTGGACACCACCGCCTCCCGCGCCGCCATGGATCAGGCCAGCCAGGTGATCACGGTGCCCCAGAGCCGCTTCTACACCAAGATCCAGCAGAACGACGGCACCACCGGCGGCCAGGAGGACGGCGGCTTCGCCAGGGACGAGTCCGGCAGGAGCATCAACTTCCTGCTCGTGCACAGGGACGCGGTGATCCAGTTCCAGAAGCACATCGCCCCCAAGGTCATCCCGCCGGAGCAGAACCCGGACGCCGACGCCTGGAAGTTCGGCTACCGCAACGTGGGCATCGCCGACGTCTACGAAAACAAGGCCGCGGGCATCTACTGCCACAGCGCCGCCGAGTAAGCCATGAGCGAGCGCGAACAGATCGAGGCGCGGCTGCGCGCCTACATCCGCCCGAACGAGGCGAAGACCCCCGAGGAGGAGGCCGCCCTCGCGAAGGCGGTGGACGCGCAGCTCGCCTATGAGCAGAGCGGCGGCGAGGGGCTTCCCCCCGGCGTCGAATCAATGACCATTGGCGAATACTCGGTGCGCGCGTCGGCGCCCACGGGCGCGGCGTACACCAGCGCGAGCCTCTGCCCCGCCGCCTGGGCGATCCTGACCAACGCGGGATTGCTGCGGCGCGCCTGGCCTGTGGCTCAGCGGCTGTGAAGGAGGAAACCATGCTTGGATTGAACGAGACCGCCGCGCTGCGCCGCTGCACCGGCCTGCGCGGCGGCAGGCCAACCTACGCGGAGCCGGGCGAGCGCTTCGCCTGCCGCAGCGAGCCCGCGTCGAGGCGAAGCGCCGGCGGCGACGCCGCGGAGCGGAGCGCGGATCTGCGCGTGTTCGCCCAGGGCGTGGACGTCCTGCCGGGCGACCGAATCGAGCTGGACGGCGCGAGCTACCGCGTGGCGGAGGTCAGATGCCTGCGCGGCTGGCGAGGCACGCACCACCTGGAGCTCACGGCGAGGGCCGCGGAGAAGCGGGAGGCGCGCTGACATGAAGCTGAGCTGCAGATGCGCGCCGCAATTCGACGCGGCGAGCCTGGCGGCAAGGGCGCAGGCCGCCGGTGACCGGGCGCTGATCCGGGCCGGGGAGCAGGTGCGCGCCCACGCCGCCGCCCTCGCGCCGAGGCGCAGCGGCGGCCTGGCCGCGTCCGGGCGCGTGCAGCCCGAGGCCGGGAGGGTCACCGTGCGCTTCAGCACGCCCTACGCCGCGATTCAGCACGAGCGCGCGGACTTCCGCCACCCCAACGGCGGCCAGGCCGGATACCTGCGCGCCGCGCTGGAGGACCCCGCCACCGCCCAGGCACTGGCAAACAGCCTCGCGGCGGAGCTCGGAGGACTCTGAGCTCCGCCCGGTTTGGAAAGGAGGATACCCTATGAGAAAGTCAGGCTGTCCCTTCACCGTGAGGGACTATTCCATCAAGATCGAGAACAAGGTGACCGACGAGGCGGTGCCCGTCAAAGGGCTCAGCGAGATGAGCGTGGACGTGGAGGCCGAGACCGAGGACGGCAGGGCCGGGGACGCGCTCTGGTCGGAGATGTTCGTCAAGTCCCGCGCCGTATCGGGCTCCCTGTCCGGCAGGCCGATCTACGACCGCGTGACCGGCGTGCGGGACCCGGGCCAGGCGCTGTTGCACCGCGCGGCGCTCAGCGGCGGCGGCTGCGACAACGACCAGACGCTGATCATCGCCGACGCCATCGGCCGGGCGGTGAAGTACGACTGCGTGCTCACCAAGGAGACCAACGCCGCCGACGAGGACGGCGAGACCATCGAGTGGGAGTTCGAGGGCGTGGGCGAGCCGGAGGAGCTCGACTACGTGCAGGCGAGCGAGATCGCCTTCGCCGAGGGCGAGAGCGCCAGTATGCGCGTGGGCGAGACGAAGGAGTTCAACGTGCAGTTCACGCCGGAGAGCGCCAGCAACCGGCGCTTCAGCTATTCCATCGCCGACGAGGGCGTGGCCGCGCTGAACGCCATCGACGGGCCGAAGCTGTCCATACGGGCGGTGGGCGAGGGGGAGACCCGGCTCACGGTGAAGTCGATGAACAACAACCTGACCGCGACGCTGACCATCACCGTCGGCGCCGCCGGGTGACGGTCATGAGCGTGATCGAGCAGCTGGCGCGCTACCTCGCGGCGAAGCTGCGGCTGCCCTTTGAGGGCAACGGCGACGATGCGGCGGCGGTGTTCTTCGGCTGCATGCCGGACGAGCCCGCCAGGGCGGTGTGCGTCTACGCCAGCGACCTGCGCGCGCCGGGCGACCCGGACGGCGCGCGGGTGCGGATACTGATACGCTCCGATGCCGACGGCGCCTGGCCGCTGAACGTGGCGATGCGGATCCTCGATCTGCTGGACGAGCGGCGCGACCTGCTGCTCGCCCCCGAGGGCGACTACGTCAACCGCGTGGAGACGGAGCGCGGCTTCGAGTTCACCGGCATCAACGATGACGACAAGCAATACTACGCAGCCGACTTCCGCGTCTACGCCTGCCCCTAACCGGCGGGGCCGGCGGCCATCTGCTGCCGCGTTGGAGCGACGGACTTGGGGCCCGTAGATTATGGGCCCCAAGTCCTGCGGTGCGTTTCTACAGGAGCGTTGGTTCGAGGCACGACCTCTGGCCCCATAGATCCGAGGGCCAGAGGTCTTCGTTTGAGGAACGAGGGCTCGGCTCAAACGCGGCAACAGAAGGGAGAATCCAAGGAACCTCAGGTTCCTTGGCAGGAATTCTCAAGGGACAGAGTCCCTTGAGCAGGTCCGGGCAGCGCCCGAATGGGTCTGGGCGGAGCCCAGCGTAACCCCAGCGGCCCGCGGTCCAAATCCATCGCCGGGCAATGCGAATCCAAGGCCCCATCGCCCCCATACCGCGGGCCGCAGCGGCGATTTTTTGGACTGGGAAGCCGTTGGCTTCCCAGTCCAAAAGAGCCCGCCACTAACTCTCAAAAACGCCCCAACCCTCAATTACAGGAGGTGTAACGAACCCTATGAACAACTTCATCGACTTCGACCGCTTCCTCGCCGAGCGCGAGCGGCGGATGCTCACCGTGCGCATCTTTGGCCGGGACTGCCAGGTTCCCGCCGAGCTGCCCTGGCACTACGTGCTCAAGGTGGACGCGATGCTTCGCGGCGGGCCCAACATCTCCGGCGCGGACAACCTGGCGATCCTCAGGCAGATGTTCTCGCCGGAGGACTACGCCTTCATCACCGGCCACCCGGACTTTCGCGCCTCCTACGTCTGGGAGCTGATCGCCCGCACCTGGCTCCGCGCCGGGGACGGCGAACCCGAGGCGGGCGGCGCACCGGTGTTCCGCACCGAGGACGATGTGAAGATCGAGCGCACCCGGGTGCAGTCGCCAAAAAAAGGACCGTCAGCCCGGTGGCGCTGATCGCGCACATCGAGGCTGACTTCCTGCGGGAGTACCGCATCGACCTGCTCGAGAGCGACATGAGCTGGCGGCGCTTCCGCGCGCTCTACATGAACCTCTCCCCCCGAAGCGCCACATTCCGCAACTACGAGCGCGCGGCGCGCAGGCTGGGGATATCGAACGAGGCGGCGGAGCGCAGCGCCTGGGACGCGCTGACGGGCCTGGGCAGGCCGCAGGGCTGACGAAGCTTTCCCGAAAAAGGCTTTCTCAATTGGAAGCGCCCCTGTGCGGAGGTATCGTGGCACCGGCGGCGCGGAGCACGGAACACGACTTGCAACAGAGCACGAAGCAGAGGATGGGAGGGTTGAGCGATGGCAGTGAATGCGGGCGAGGTATCGGTCGCCCTGATGCTGGATGACGCGGGCTTTGCCGCCGGCTTGGAGGCGGCGCGGGCGTCACTGGAGGGCTTCGCCCAGGAGTTGGCGGCGCTGCAGGTTCCCCCGGATGTCTCCGGCGCGGAGGCGCTGGGCGGCAACCTGGACGCCACCCCGCAGTTTGCGGCGGCGGGGGCCAGCGCGGGCGCGGCGTTTGGCCAGAGCGCGGGGGCCGCTGCGGCGGTAGCGCTGGGAGCGGCGGGAGCCAATGC
>CANQGC010000204.1 GCA_947600345.1 uncultured Clostridia bacterium | reverse complement strand
AGGGCAGACTTGGAAACCCAAAGGGTTTCCAACCTTCAGGAACCTGAGGTTCCTTGGATTCTCCCTTTTGCTGCCGCGTTTTCTCAGTGCCTTTGTTCGTTGAGCGCGCCTTGGGCCATGTCTTGGAAGAGGCCGGGGGTTTGGCTGAGCTGCTGGAAGGTGCCGCGCTGGACGATCTTCCCGCGCTCCATCACCAGTATCTCGTCGCAGTTTCGCAGTGTGGACAGGCGGTGGGCGATGGAGATCACCGTCGTGCCGTTCTCCTCCTTCAGGCGCTCGATCTCCGCCTGGATTCTGCGCTCCGATGTGTTATCCAGCGCGGCGGTGGCTTCGTCCAGAATCAGCACCCTGGGCTTGCGCAGGAAGATGCGCGCCAGGGCGATCCGCTGGCGCTGGCCGCCAGAGAGGTTGCGGCCGCCCTCGGAGATTTGGAAGTCGTAGCCGCCGGGCAGCTTCTCGATGTCGGCGGCGATGTTCGCCCTGCGCGCGGCCTCGCGCACCTCGTCCGGGCTGACCTCCCGCGTCATGCCGTAGCGGATGTTATTGAACGCCGTGTCGGCGATGAGGAAGGGCGTCTGGGGCACCAGCGCCACGTGCTCGGAGAGCGTGCGCCGGGAGAGCTCGGAGAGCGGCGCACCGCCCAGCGAGAGCTCGCCCTGGGCGGGTTCGAGCTTATCCAGGATCTTGATCAGCGTGGACTTGCCGCAGCCGCTGGGGCCGGCGATGCCGATGAACCTGCCGCCGGGGATGTCCAGCGACACGTCCGTGAGGATTGGCTCGTCCGGCTTCTCGGGATAGGCGAAGTCGATGGCTCGGGCGCGGATGTCGTTGCTGGCGGGCTGAGCCGCGCCCTTGGCCGCGTAGGAGAAGTCCTCGGGCAGGTCGAGTATGCGGAAGTAGTCCTCGGCGAGCACCGTGCATTCGGAGAACTCGTCCAGGATGCGGTGCAGCTCCCGCAGGGGGCCGGTGAGCTGGGTGAAGCACAGGTAGGCGGTGAGCACGGTGCCCACGGAGATCGTGCCCCGCGCCGCGAGCAGCACGGAGATGCCGATCACCAGCACGCTGAAGGCGGCCTCGTTGATGAACTTGAGGCAATCGTAGAGCGCCATCGCCCTATGGTGGCGCATCTCCTTTTTGCGCAGGAGCTCGGAGCGGTCGGCGATGCGCCGCTCCTCCACCCCGGCGCTGTCCAGCGCGCGGATGGTTTCGATGCCGCCGAGCAGCTCGACCATGGTGCCGTCCATGTGAGCCTTGGTCTCCATCAGCTCCACGCGGATGCCCCGCTGGGTGGCGATTTGCCGGAGCACGAGGAACGTGCCCACGGGGATGACCAGTATCACCAGGCAGGCGATCATCGGCGGCAGGCGCAGGAAGATGGTCACGATGGCGGCGGCGCCGGTGGTGACGGCGGGGGCGAAGTCCATGAACGTGAGCTTCACGAGCTTGACCGTGCCCTCGAGGCTGCGGTTGAGCCTGCCGTGGATGTTGCCGGTCATGTGGCCGCGGAAGTAGGAGAGGGGGGCGCGCAGCAGCGCGGCGGCGGCCAGGCGGCGGGCGTTCTTCTCGGCCTGGGTGGCGGTATCCTCGACGATGAGCCTGCGAGCCACCTTGATGACCTCGTTGACCACGTTGGCGATCAGGATCAGCAGCAGCACCGGCAGCACCGAGGCGAAGCGTATGCCGGGCGCTGCGAGCACGCGGTCGGTGAGGTAGCCCACGGCCAGCGGCGTGAGCTGGCTCAATGCCGCCGACGCGCCGAGGATCAGCAGGATCAGCCAGAAGCCGAGCTTCTGCCGCCGGGGCAGCAGGTCAAAGATTCTGCGGGCGAGCCCGCGCCGGACATCCGGGCGGGGCGGGGTTTCCCGGGAGGGGGTCGCGCTGTGTCGGTCGCTCATGTTGCACCTCTGCGAAATGTGAGATGAAGCCGGGGGAAGTGTCTTGCCGTGCGGCGGCGGAAATTCCCGGATGCTTATATTCGACGCCCGTCGCGCCTCCACCTTCCCATCTTGCGTTTTTCGGACAGAAAATGGCCGCCGGTGGGAACCACCAGCGGCCGCTTCGCGCGCTTGCTTTTCCGTTCGCCCTGGCTCACCTGCGGTGTCCGTCGCAGAGGCGGCCGCACTCCGGGCAGTGGATCATCTTGACCTGGGGGGGGGGTGCCATCGTCGTGGCCGTAATCCCGGACGAGCGCCCTGCAATTCGAGCAGATGTAGGCCACGCCGCCGCTGCTCTTGCCGCCGGCGGCCTGCTCCAAGTTCTGCTCGTTTACCTCATGGTTCTCAAACTTATCGCTCATGATCTTTTAGTGATGTCTCGATCTATCCGCTCGGGTGTCCGCTTATGCGCCCTCAGGATTCATAGATTTTTACAATATTCATGTCCTCTCCACAGCAGGTGGGCACCGGGACCGGGAAAGCGACGGATCGGATGATCTTTATGGCGTCGCACTTCAGACAGCGAAAGACGAATTCCCGGCTGCCGTATTCGTTCGTCCCGCCGGCGGCCTGCTCCAAATTCTGCTCGCTCAGCTCGTTCTTCTTCTCGCTCATGTTCAAGCCCCCTTCTCCTTCGTTCGACGCGCCCGGCGGCGGGCTTCATTCCGTTGTAGTAGGATTCACCCGTACGAGATCTCTTTCATTTTGGCCTGTGATGCCACCCACCATCACCATCATCTCTCCGCAGCAGGTGGGATTTTCGGGGGTCTCGCTGTACGTGACCTTCTTTTGCTTGCCGCACTTCTTGCAGACAAAGGTGACCGTCATGCTCGGTTCCGCGCTCCCGCCGGCGACCTGCTGCAAATCCTGTTCGTTCAGCTCGCTCATGATTCTTCCTCCTTCGCCTCACCACTTGTAGTAGGGGCAGCTAAAAGGGCCACCGACGCTGTCGTCGCCGTGCTCCTTGAGGTATGCCTGCAACGAATGGTATGGCGTGGCGCTGCAATGACCTCTGCTTTGACCTTTGCCGAGGCCGCACTTGACGCAGATTTCATCTGCTCGCCTCTCTGTTTTGCGATCTTCATCTCTGTCCCCCGCGCCGCTGACGTTTTCCAGTTCCGCGTCGCTCAGCGCGGATTCACGCTTGTTCCTCTCTTCGCTCATGGTTCTGCTCCTTTCGGTTCAGCGGTTGTAGTAGGGGCATTGCATGTAGGAAAAGTTCCAGCCGTGCTCCATGATGTAGTCGATCATATAACTGCGATGCTCCATGCTGCATCTGATTCTGGAATGGTCCGCGCGCGTGCACGGCTCGCACAGCTCCTTCGCCAGTTGGAGCGCGTGATCGAGTGGAATGTCGTAGCGGCCGCCGCTGGCGCTCGCCAGCTCCGCGTCGTTGAGTTCGCTGTTCTTCTCGAAGTTCTCGTTCATGGTTCTCCTCCTTTGTTCGTCCTTGCGCTCAGGTGATGCGGATCATACCGACCCACTGACCGGTTTGGTTCATGCAGTTCGGGCAGTGTCCCCCCCCCCCCACTTCGCCGACCTCACAGCCGACGCCCTTCACCTCTATTTCGGTGTTGCAGACCGGGCAGCGGAAGAGGTACCCGCACCCCCTCCCGAGCGACCTGCTCCAGATCGCTCTCGTTGAGGGTCTGTACTTCCTCAGTACCCCCTCCCGAAATTTTTTCAGTTCCTGCTCGTTCATCTCGTGGAATCTTCTCTCATCGCTCATGGCTTTTCTCCTCTTGGCTTGTCGCTGTGGAAAGGGAACTTTCTGGCTTTATATTATTCACTTCGGGGAGCGCTGTCAATACGCGGAACGCGAAATGCCGGTTTGGAGCGTGAAATGACCGAGAGAGGCAGAGAAGAGGGGCGGCATCACGCCACCCCTTCGTGGTCGCTTGGTTTACATTCTGCCGTTCACTTGCTCCGGGCCTCTGGCACGCGGTTCGAAGCGTCAGCCCACCGCATTATTCACATAATTGCTGCAGGTCTTGGGCGCGCATTAAAGATGCGCCTTGCTCTCGCAAGCTCCTTCTCACGACAGCCGCCCCCGCTGCACATGGTGGTGGTTTTGTTGAGTTCCATTCCCGGCTTCTTGTTCGCCGAAGCAACTATCCGGCTGCATTCGACTGCCCTCATTGCAGAGGCGCTGTTCTTCCGCAAGCACCTCCCGGCTGGATCCGCCGCTGACACCTTCCAATTCCGCGTCGTTGATTTCCGTTTCCGTCTTCTTGATTTCTTCGCTCATGATTCCGCTCCTTTCTCAGGTTCCGACCTGCTTGGGTACGAAGTTATTGGGGCCCTTTTTCCGGTTGGGGCAGTTTACGTAGTCAATTTTGCCGTGCTTGCGCATGTAGTCGAGCAGCGCGGATCGGCTTCCCGCCGGTTCAGCTCTTCGCTCATGGTTCCTCCTTCTTGGGTTCAGCTATTGCGGTATTTAGAATTTCAACCGCGGCATCGGCGTACTGTTTCAGCAGCGCCTGCGTCTTTTCGGCGGAATCCGATACGGCGTTCACGTACAGCTTGATCTTCGGCTCCGTGCCCGACGGGCGCACGCATACCCAGGCGTCGCCCTCCAGCTCGAAGTACAGCACGTTCGACTTGGGCAGCGTCAGCGCCTCGGTCTCGCCGTTGCACACGCGCGTGCTCTTCTGGTAGTCGCGCAGCGCCAGCACCTTTGCGCCGCCGATCTCCGTGGGTGGGTTGTCGCGCAGCGCCGCCATCAGCGTCTGCATCTTCTCCAGGCCGTCCTTGCCCGGCAGCTCGAAGGAGACCACCTTATCGCCGTAGTAGCCGTACTGCTGATACAGCAGGTCGATGGCGTCCACCAGGGTCTTATTGTACTTCTTCTTGTACCAGCAGGCCGCCTCGGCGATCAGCATGCAGGCGTTCACGCCGTCCTTGTCGCGCACGTCCGTGCCGGACAGGTAGCCGAAGCTCTCCTCGAAGCCGAACATGAAGGTGTTGCAGCCGGTGGTCTCGAACAGGTGAATCTGCTCGGCGATGTACTTGAAGCCGGTCAGCACCTCGATCATCTTGCAGCCGAAGGAATGGGCGATCGCCGCCGCCATGTTGGTCGATACGATGGTCGTCACCGCCGCCGCGTTGGCCGGAAGCTCGCCGCGCTCCTTCTTCTGGGAGAGGATGTAGTGCAAGAGCACGCAGCCGATCTGGTTGCCGTTGAGCAGCCGGGGGCCGCTCTCCGTCATGCAGGCGATGCCCACGCGGTCGCAGTCCGGGTCGGTGCCCACGCACAGATCCGCGCCGATCTCCTGCTGCATCTTGAGCGCCAGGCGGAAGGCGTCCGGGACTTCGGGGTTCGGCACGCGCACGGTGGGGAAGTCGCCGTCCGGGAGCTCCTGCTCCTTGACGACGTAGACGTTCTCCATGCCGATCTCCTTGAAGATGCGGCGCACCGGCAGGTTGCCCGAGCCGTGCAGCGGGGTGTAGACGATCTTGAGCTCCTTGCCGACCTCGCGGGCGAGCTCCGGATTGACGGAGAGCTTCTTCACCGCCGCGATGTAGGCGTCGTCCACCTCGGGGCCGATGTAGCTGAGCAGGCCCGCGTCCAGCGCCTTCTGCTCGTCCATCGGCACGGATTCAGCGTAGG
>CANQGC010000203.1 GCA_947600345.1 uncultured Clostridia bacterium | reverse complement strand
GCGAAGCGAGACCCGGCATACAGGGCCTTTTCCCGGGACGAAACCGGCTTCGGCGGAAGCTACGGCCTGCATCCGGACCGCACGCGCTTCCCGTTCGTCCGCTGGCTGATGCTCATCGCCTGCTTCTTCCTTTGGACCTACTCCGGCAAAATTCTGGGGCAGGGGCAGATCTTTAACCAGATCGCGGTTCCCACGTTCAGTTGTCCGTTCAATCTGGATCAGCCGATTGAATCCAGCTGCTACTATATCACGCATCTTCCGGTGCTGTTCATGCGCAACTGGAAATATGTCGTGGCCTTCCTGCTCACGCTGTTCCTCTTCCTGGTGCTCGGCGGGCGCATACTCTGCGGCTTCATGTGTCCACTGGGCCTCATACAGGATCTGTTTGACCTTCTCCGGCGGAAGTTGCACATCCGGCCGATCCAGGTCTCGGATCGCATGAATAGCGTCATCCAGCCGCTAAAGTGGCTTTGGGTCGTGCTGTTCCTGGGCTTCGTGTTCGTTGGCGGCGATTTCTGCGACATCTGCCCGAACAAGGTGTTCTCCACGGCGCTGGGCGGATGGTGGGTCAATTATGCCCTGGGCGGATTCCTCACGATCCCGCTGCTGGTGGGCAGCTTCTTTATCAAGCGCTTCTGGTGCCTGATGTGCCCGATGGGCTACGTGCTGGGCTTGTTCCACCGATTCAACCTGTTCAAGCTCAAGAAGGACTGCATTTCCTGTACGGAGTGTGGGGCGTGCTACCACGCCTGCCCGATGCGGATCAAGTCCATCTACACGGAGCGCGGCACCGCGAAGGTGCAGACCGTCGATTGCCTGATGTGCGGCGAGTGCATCCACAAGTGTCCGGAGGACGGCGCGCTGTCGATGACCTTCTGCGGCAAGGCGATCTACACATCCTCCCGCAAGACCTTCCTGTCGAGGTACGCGAAAGAGCGAAAGGGGGCCTAGCAAGTGGCGGAGCAAATTCAGACGAATGATCGGCAGCGGGAGCTGTTCATCCGCAAGGCCACCCGCGTGGCCGCGTCCTACCTGAACCGGGCAAAGCAGCTCGCGGAGCCGCCGGAGGCCGCGCGGCCCTTCTTCGACGCGCTGGAGGATGTCTACGTGAACCTCCGGGACGTCGCCAAACCGGAGGGGTACAAGAGCATCGGCACGCTGTGCGTGATGGTGCCGCCGGAGCTGATCTACGCGGCGGGAGCCATGCCGGTGCGACTGTGCTCCGGCAGCTACACCGCCTACTCCATCGGGGACGGATACATCCCCCGGGACGCCTGCCCGCTGGTCAAGGCGGTGATGGGCTTCGGCAAAATTCGCGCGCTTCCCGCCTTTGACAACTGCGCGCTGCTGGTTTCTCCCGTGACCTGCGACTGCAAAAAGAAGTTGGCAGGCGCGATGGAGCAGGTGAAGCGGGTCGTGCCGCTGCACATCCCGCCGCTCAAGCGGGAGGATGCCGACACGGAGGTCTTTCTTCGGGAGCTCTATCGCCTAATCCCGATTCTCGAGGAGGAGACGGGGCGAAGGATCACAGCGCGCTCGCTGGCGGAGGGCATCAACGCCGTCGGCGCGGCGCAGTATGAGATGGCCGAATTTGCGCGCTACCGCAGGCACGTCCCGGCGCTGCTGCCTGGCACGCAGGTGATGGCAATCATGAATTCCTATTCCTACATGCCGGCAGGCGTTTGGGCGCGGCGGATGCGCGCGCTGAACGCGGAGTTGGAGGTACGCCTCGCGCAGAAGCGCTTTGTGAGCCGGGAGAACCAGCCGCGCATACTGGTGACGGGTTCGCCCATCGCCTATCCCAACCTCAAGATTCCGCTGCTGATCGAGGAGATGGGCGGGGTGCTCGCCGCAGACGAAACCTGTATGGGCGAGCGCGGGCTATACGACCCGGTATCGGTGATCGACCCCAGCTTCGACGGCATGATGCGCGCGCTGGCCTCCCGCTACACCAAGCCCTGCACCTGCCCCGTGTTTGTGGACAACAGCCAGCGCATCTACCGCATCCGGCAGATGGTGAAGCAGAGCCGCATCCAAGGCGTGATCTACCACGTGCTGCGGGGCTGCCTGGTCTACGACTACGAGTATCCCATTTTGGAGGAAGCGCTGGGCAAGCTGGACATTCCCGTCATCCGCGTGGAGAGCGACTACAACGAGGAGGATGTGGAGCAGCTGCGCATCCGCATCGAAGCCTTCATCGAAATGATTAAGTTGAAAGAATATGCGAAGCAAAGGAAGGGGGCGTGACGCATGGGTAAATATTATCTCGGCCTGGACGGAGGCTCGACCTACCTGAAGGCCGCGCTCATTCGGGACGGGCGGGTGCTCGACACACAGGTCGTTCCCACGGGCATCGACAACAGCGGGGCCGCGCATCGCATCGTGGACGCGCTGTGTGCGAAGTACGGCATTCGGCGAAGCGACATCGGCTACATCATGGCCACGGGCTACAGCCGCAAGATACTGGACGTGGCCGACGACGACATTTCGGAGATCACCGCCCACGCCTACGGTGTGCGCCTGACAGCGCCGAAGGAGTACCGCCCCGGCATGGTGATCGACATCGGCGGGCAGGACAGCAAGATCATCTACCTGGACGCGAACTACAACGTGAAAAATTTCACGATGAACGACAAGTGCGCCGCTGGCACGGGCAAGTTTATGGAAGTCATCGCGCAGATTTTGGAGACAACCATCGACCAGGTGGGGCCGCTCTCTCTGGAGAGCAGCGCGCCCTGCGACATCAACAGCACCTGCGTGGTGTTCGCCCAGTCGGAGGTGATCTCCCTTGTGGCGCGCAAGTTTGACCGGCGCGACATACTGGCCGGGATGCACCTTTCGATGGCCCGGCGCATCATCAAGATGATGAAGAAGTCCGAGAAGGGCGGCGACATACTGATGACCGGCGGCGGCGCGCTGAACAGCGGCATCCACCGAGCCTTCGAGGAGGAATTGATGCGGGACGTCTACGTGGCGAACTACCCACAGTTCAACGGCGCGCTGGGCGCTGCGCTGATCGCCAGCGAGCGAGGTGGAATATGAACATGGCCTTGATTTTTCCCGCGCTGGCAACCGCCGCGTCCATCGGCCTCGGCTGCGGAACCTGTTGCAGCCCGATCATCAGCACGTTTCTCTCCACCTACGTGATTTCCCACGCCGGTGGGGTTCGACGGGGCCTGACTTCCTTCGTGAGCTTCTTTCTGGGAAAGATGGTCGCCGTCGTCGGCCTGTGCCTCGCCTCTGCGCTGTTGAGCCGGCAGTTCATTGACGAGAGCGGCTATATCGGCTCCTTCAACCTGCGCCTGTTTTCGCAGATCGCCATGAGCATCATTGGAGCGATTTTAGCGATCCGCTGGTTCCAGGAATTCAAGACACGAAAGCATTGCAGCGGCTGCAAGGGCTGCGGCGAATGCGAAGGAAAGACGGGATTTGTGCCGATGCTGCTGGCCGGGTTGACCTACGGCATTACTCCCTGCGCGCCGTTGCTCCTGATGATCGGCTATTGCTTCACGCTGCCCGTGCCAATCGCGGGTGCGACGGCGCTGGCGTTCAGCCTGTCCAGCATGGTCAGTCCCGTGCTGCTGCTGGTCGTCGTGACGGGCGCGCTCTCCCGAAGGATGGGGCGGGAGATTCCGAACGCCGTAAAGTGGTTTCGGCTGGCGTCCTACCTCCTGTTGATGGTGATGCCGTTTCTTTTGAAATCCAGTATTTGATTCGGGAGGGGTTGCACGATGAATGCTGTTCTGACCCTGGAGGACATTCTGCGGGAATTTCACGGCGTGGAGGGGGAGGCCGCGCAGCGACCGGAATGGCGGGCGATGTTCGACGCGCTCTGCCAAGAGGCCATCGAGATCGGCATGGAGATGAACGCGCGCTACCATCCGCCGAAGGAGCTTCGCGCGCTGATGTCCAAGCTCACGGGAAGGGAGATCGACGAATCCTTCCGGCTGTTTCCGCCGTTCTACACGGACTTTGGAAAGAACATCGCTATCGGCAGGGATGTGTTCATCAATTCCGGCTGCCACTTCCAGGATCAGGGCGGCATCACCATCGGCGACGGCGCGCTGATCGGTCACAATGTTGTGCTTGCGACGATCAACCACGACCTCGACCCGCGGCATGGCCGCCGAAATCACTACGCGCCCATCCGCATCGGCGCGCACGTCTGGATCGGCTCCAACGCCACGATCCTGCCGGGCGTCACCATCGGCGACTGGGCCGTCGTCGCTGCCGGAGCCGTCGTCACGAGGGATGTGCCGCCGCTGGCCATCGTCGGCGGCGTACCCGCAAGGGTAATCCGAACCATCGAAAATCCAGAGGAGCAGAGCCGGTTGCGGGCAGAGATCGCCTAACACAATTCATGCCTTTTAAGTATTATACCATAGATGAAATAGGAATTTGATATTTTACTGATTGTATTGTATAGTAAAGGCAGCGCCGCACAAATAAGGTGGGAGGTTGGAAACCCAGAGGGTTTCCAAGTCGGCCTATAGGCCGACCGGCTCGGTCGAATCGAAGATTCGAGCGAGCCGCCTCGGCAGGCGAGTGAATCTTTCGTCAGATGCAAGTGAAGATTCCAAAGGCTTACTGGAGGTAAGTCGAGGAAGCTTCGCGCAGCAGATGGCGGAAAAGACATCGCCTGACGCGCCGCCGTTTTGGGCGGGGATGCCTAAACGCACATGGTGAGCATCTCAGATCCGACGGACAGGAGGTTTTGAATTATGAAGGGATTGCTTCGACTTGCGCTCGCTTTGACAGTGACGGCACTCGCGGCGACTGGCGCGTGCGCGGAGGAGAGTGGTACGGGACTTGTCGCTCGGCCGGAATTTGACTTGGAGCATGGAACGGTGTTGCTCAGCAGCGGCTACACGATGCCGATCAATGGCCTGGGCACATACAGCCTGCACGGCGACGAGTGCATCAACTCCGTAAAGGCGGCGCTGGAGTGCGGCGTGCGTCTGATCGACACCGCCTCCGCCTACGGCAACGAGGAGGAGGTCGGTCAGGCCATCCGCGAGGCCATCGCCGAGGGAACCGTGCAGCGCGAGGACGTGTTTGTCATCACGAAGATCTACCCCGGCAGCGAGATGGCCGACCCGGAGGCCTCCATTCAGGCGTGCCTCGACCGGCTCGACCTCGGCTACGTGGACATGATGCTGCTCCACCATCCCGACCCGAACGACGTTTCGGCCTATCACGCGATGGAGCAGTTCGTGCGCGACGGCAAGATTCGCTCGCTGGGTCTGTCCAACTGGTATGTGGAGGAGCTGACGGAGTTTTTGCCGCAGGTGGAGATCGTGCCCGCGCTGGTACAGAACGAAATTCACCCCTACTACCAGGAGAACGACGTAATCCCCTTCATCCAGGATCACGGCATCGTCGTTCAGGGCTGGTACCCGCTGGGCGGCCGCGGCCATACGGCGGAGCTGCTGGGCGACGAGACGGTCAACGAGATCGCCCAGGCGCACGGCGTGTCCGCGGCGCAGGTGATCCTGCGCTGGAATTTGCAAAAGGGCGTGGTCGTGATTCCCGGCTCCAGCAATCCGGAGCACATCAAAGAGAACACGCAG
>CANQGC010000202.1 GCA_947600345.1 uncultured Clostridia bacterium | reverse complement strand
CTCCCAGGCGACGGGTCGCTCCCCATAGAGGCGGCTGAACACGGCGGCGTCGGCGGTGCCCGTCGGGCTCAGGCCGTTGGCGAACTGAAAGCGGCGCACGGCCTCGGCGGTGGCGTCGCCAAAGGCGCCGTCGCTGCTGCCCCCGAAGTAGCCCAGATCCTTCAGCGCCCGCTGCATGCGCGCCACGCCGTCGCCCGCCGAACCGGCGACCAGCGAGGGCATCTCCGACGCCTGCCGGGCGACCGACTCCAGATACGCGCTCTGGCTCACCGCGTTTTCGCTGTTGAGCACCAGCACCGTGCCCGCGTCGGGCTCGCCGGTGATCCCCAGGCCGTTGACCTTCTGGAAGTTCTTCAGCGCGTTGACCATCGCGTCGTTCAGCTCGCCGGTGCACGCGCCGTCGCGATAGCCCAGCTCGTAGAGCCGGTTGTCCACCGCGAGCAGGTCTATCGCCTCCTCGGCCGAGCCCGCGCAGACGCCCAGCGCGCAGATCAGCGCGCAGGCGCGCAGTAGTTTTCGCCTCATAAAGCCGCCTCCGTCGCGGGCCGGGCCCGCGGATGATGCCATCATTTTACCTTCCTATTATACATAAACCGGTCCGCCCCTGTCCCGCGGATCACAACAAAGTCGGAAGCTTTCCCATATTTCAACGCAAAGCGGCGCGCTTGCAAACGCAACATGGCGCTGCTATACTGGGGAGGTAAAATAACGAGAGTTGGGATGGATCGGAATGACACAGACCGCATGCACTCCGCGCGTCGCGGTGATACAGGATCTGAGCTGCGTGGGCCGCTGCTCGCTGGGCGTGGCGATGGCCGTGCTGCCCGCGCTGGGCGCGGAGGCCGCCGTGCTGCCGACGGCCATACTCTCCGCCCACACCGCCTTTTCGGAGTTCACCTTCCTGGACTTCGCCCCCGAGGCCGGGCGCATACTGGATCACTGGCGGCGGATGGAGCTGCGCTTTGACGCCATCTACATCGGATACCTGGGCAGCGTCGAGCTGGTGGAGCTGGCGGCGCGCTTCATCGAGCTGTTTCGAAGGCCCGGCGTGCGCGTGGTGCTCGACCCGGCGTTCGGGGATCACGGTCGCCTGTACACCGGCTTCGGCCCGGACTACGTGCGCGCCATGCGCGGGCTCTGCGCCCGGGCGGACATCATACTGCCCAACGTCACCGAGGCGTGCTTCCTGCTGGACGTCCCCTACGGCGAGGACGCGGCGCACAGCGCGATGCTCGCGGAGCGCTCGGCCGCGCTGCTGCGGGGAGAGCTGCGGAACGTGCTGATCACCAGCTGCCGCTTCCCCGGCGGGGAGACGGGCCTGATCTGCGTGGGCGACGACGGCTTCGAGTACCCCCACGAGGAGCTGGAGCTCGCCTGTCACGGCTCGGGCGACGTGTTCGCCTCCGCCTTCGTGGGGCTCTACATCAAGTGCGGCCGGGTGGAGCGCGCCGCGCGCGCCGCCGCGGACTTCACCTTCGAGTGCATCCGCAACTCCATGCGCTGCCCCGACCATCGCTGGTACGGCGTGGACTACGAGCGCATGCTCCCCGCGCTGATCCGCACCGGCGAGGAATTCGAGCGCTGATCCGCATCGGCTGCCCCCAGAGGAGGCAGCCGCAAACTCAGGTCTGAATCTCGCCGCATTGTTCAAACTTTAGTCTTATTTAAATATACTTCGGTCTCTCTATTTCAAACTTCAGTCGTAAAATTGGCGATGTTATCTCCCTTTTGTCTATCCATTTTCATACTTCGGTCTTCTTTCTGTTCATCCTCCAGATTCGCGAGCGCATAGCGCTCCATAAAGCCCTCGAAGGCCTCGCGGTAGTCCCTGCGGCTCTCCACGCCGCTCAGATATTCGTGCACGTCGAAGCTGTTGTGGGCGGTCTCGATCAGCGCCACGGCGAGGTTGGAGCAGTGGTCGGCCGCGCGCTCCAGGTTGGTCAGTATGTCCGATATCACGAATCCGATCTCGATGGTGGACGTGGCCTGGGTGAGCCTGCCGATCTGGCGGTCGCGAATTGCGCGGTTGAGCGCGTCGATCACCTGCTCCAGCGGCTCCACTCGCCCGGCCTCCTCCAGGTTCTCGTCCCACAGCGCGCTGAGCGCGATGGACAGTATCTCTCGCACCGCGGCGATGATGGTGCCGAGCTCCTCCCGGGTGCTCGCCGGGAAGGCCAGCCGCTTCTCATCGATCTCCTGAGCGGATTCCACCAGGTTCACCGCGTGGTCGCTCAGCCGCTCCAGATCCCCGATCATGTGCAGATACTTGGAGAGCTCGCGGCTGTCGCCCTCATTCATGGGGTGGGCGGCGAGCTTCACCAGGTAGCTTCCCAGCTGATCCTCATCGCTGTCGGCGCGCTCCTCCGCCTCCATCACCCGCTGGGCGTCGGCGGGATCGTAGCGAAACAGCAGGTCCATGGAGCGGTTCATCGCGTCCACGCTCCGCTGCGCCATCTGCAGCAGCTCCCCGTGCGCCCGCTCCAGCGCCACGCTCGGCGTGACGAACAGGCGCTCGTCGAGCGAAATCACGCCGCCGCTCCCCTTGCCCTCGGGCACGATGGCCCGCGCCAGCGCCGCAAGCCGGCTGCCAAAGGGGAACAATGTGGCCGTGGAGAGCAGGTTGAAGGCCGAGTGGGCGATCGCGATGCCCAGCGGGTTGATGGGCATCGCGGCGAGCGGCAGGCGGAACAGCGCCGTCGCCGCGCAGAAGGCCGCCAGCCAGACCGCCGTGCCCACGACGTTGAAGGCCAGGTGCACCACCGAGGCCCGGCGCGCGTCCTTCGTGGCCCCCACGGAGGAGATCAGCGCCGTGGCGCAGGTGCCGATGTTCTGGCCCATGATGACCGGGACCGCCGCCGCCCAGGTGACGCCGCCGGTCATCGACAGCGCCTGCAGTATGCCCACCGACGCCGACGAGGACTGGATCACCGCCGTCAGCAGCGCCCCGGCCAGCACGCCCAGCACCGGATTCGCGAACGCCGTCATCAGCCGCGCGAACCGGGGAAGCTCCGCCAGCGGCTTCACCGCGCCGGACATCATCTCCATGCCGAACATCAGCACCGAGAAGCCCAGCAGGATCCCCGAGGCGTCCCTGTACCTCCTGCGCTTCGCGAACAGCAGCAGCATGGTGCCCGCCAGCGCCAGCACCGGCGTAAACGTCGCAGGCTTGAAGATCGCCACGTACCAGGCGCTTCCGCTCACGCCCGCCAGGCTCAGGAGCCACGAGGTCACCGACGTGCCGACGTTCGCGCCCATGATGACGTACACCGACTGGTCCAGCGTCATCAGCCCGGAGTTTACGAAGCCCACGACCATGACCGTCGTCGCCGACGAGGATTGGATCACCGCCGTCACGCCCAACCCCAGCAAGAAGCCGTTCCAACGGCTCGACGTGAGCCGGGTCAGGATCGACTTCAGCTGGTTCCCGGCGCACTTCTCCAGCGCCGCGCCCATCGCGCTCATGCCGTACAGAAACAGCGCCAGGCCCCCGATGAGCGACAATACATTCTCGATTCCCATGGTATCCTCCCTCTTCATCTCGTTTGCGCCCATCATAGCATTCCGCGGTAAACGGCACGTCTGAGGATTCTCAAATCCCGGTTAAGGCAACCCGCGCCTCGGTTTGTGCAAATTTATACGCGGATTTGGTCGAAAATGCCTTCCATTTTTGCATAGAATGCGACGTTTTTTCGGTTTTTCTCCCCGCGCTATTGACATAAAACATGACGATCTCGTAAAATATAATAAAGAAGGAATAGGAGACGAAGGGGGCTTTGACGATGCGGTGCAGAGAATGTGGCCTGGAACTCGACGAGCGTGACCGCTTGCGCAACGGCGCGTATCAGTGTCCGGAGTGTGGCGCGATCTATCACACGGCGTCATCGAGTCGGGTATCCCCCTCGCCCTACCGGCGCAGGCGCAGGAATCCCTTCGGTTCCTTCCTGGACGCGCTCACCGAGCGGCGCTTCGGCCTGCCGCTCTGGGCCTGGATCGCCGCCGCCGCGGTGGTGCTGATTCTCGCGCTGATACTGATCTTCAACCTGATCGGCGGCAGGGGCAGCGCCGCGGATGATACCGGTTCGAGCGGCTCGCAGGCGGTGGAAGCCACCGACGAGCCCGGCGTTCCGCTGGACCAGCCCCTGAGCGACGCGGGGGACGCAGACGGCGCGATTGAGACGGCGCCCGCGGCTCCCGAGACCACGCCGATCGCGATCAACAGCTCGTCGAACCTCACCGGCGTGCGATTGAACGACTTCACCGTGGGCTTCGACTGGGCCATGTCCAAGCTCAAGTACAGCGAATCGCTGACGCTCCAGTCCAGCGACACGAGCACTTCCGGAGACATGGTCAACACCTATAGCTTCCAGGATTGGTATTCGCTTCAGCTGGTGCTCGTTCCGGATTCCGAGGTCATTCGCTCCGGCACTGCCACCGTGCAGCTTGAGGTGGGCTCCGCGGACAACACCCGCGCCCTCGGCGCGCTGGCCGCGACGATGTACGCCCTGGACAACACCATCACGCCCAGCTACGCCCGGACCCAGCTGTCGAAGATGGTCACCAACAATACCGAATACTGCGACCGGACCGGCTTCAGCGCGAAGCTCACCACCACCACGGACAAGGAGTACGTGATGGAGCTCAGCGGCAAGCTCTGATTCCCGGCATCCCACGCGACAGCGCAGCGCCTTCCGGCGCTGCGCTGAATCATGTTTGACACCCCGCGCACGAGGATGGTATAATGCTTTGGAAAGCTCGGATGGAAACACGGAGGAAGCCATGCGCACGGAAATGATACTCTTTGATTTGGACGGAACGCTGCTGCCGATGGACATGGACACATTCACCGGCTGCTACTTCCAACTCCTGGCGCAGAAGGCCGCGCCCCGCGGCTACGCCGACGCCAGGGCGCTGATCGACGGCATATGGGCTGGGACGGCCGCGATGGTCCGGAACGACGGCAGCCGAAGCAACGAGGACGCCTTCTGGGCGAAGTTCGCCAGCATCTTTGGCGAGCGCGTCTACGCGGACAAGCCGCTCTTCGACGAGTTCTACGCCAACGAGTTCAACCAAGCGCAATCGGTCTGCGGCTACACATCCAAGGCGCGGGAGACGGTGGAGCTCTGCAAGGCGCTGGACTTCCGCGTGGCGCTGGCCACGAACCCCCTCTTCCCCGACGTAGCGACGCGCAACCGCGCGCGCTGGGCCGGGCTGGACGTGGACATGTTCGAGCTCTACACCACCTACGAGAATTCTACCCACTGCAAGCCCAATCCGGACTACTACCAGGACGTGGTTTCGGCGCTGGGCGTGCCCGCCGGGGCCTGCCTGATGGTCGGCAACGACGCCCACGAGGACATGATCGCCGAGACGCTGGGCATGAAGGTATTCCTGCTGACCCCCTGCCTCATCAACAAACGGGGCGAAGATATCGGCCGCTGGCCCCACGGAGACTTTGACGCGCTGATGGACCACCTGCGCGCGCTGGCGCGGGAAGAGGAGGAAGTTTGAAACTGCAAGCAGACACGAAGCGCGCGAAAAGGGCATAGGAAAACAGGCCATCAAAAGATGGTCAAGG
>CANQGC010000201.1 GCA_947600345.1 uncultured Clostridia bacterium | reverse complement strand
GTTGTGCAGGCGCCCGGCGGTGTCCACCAGCAGCACGTCGGCGTGGCGGCTGCGGGCGGCCTGAATGCCGTCATACACCACGGCGGCGGGGTCCGCGCCCTCGCGCTGCTTGATGATCGGGCACTCGGCGCGCTCGGCCCAGACGGTCAGCTGCTCGGCGGCAGCGGCGCGGAAGGTGTCCGCGGCGCAGATCACCACGCGGCGGCCCATGGCCTTCAGGCGCGAAGCGAGCTTACCGATGCTGGTGGTCTTGCCCACGCCGTTGACGCCGATGATGAGCAGCACCATGGGGCTGGTGAGCTCCATCGGCTCGGCCCAGAGGATGTCCTTCAGGATTTCCTTGAGGGCGTTCCGGGCGGTCTCCGGGTCGCCGATCTTCTCCGCCTTGCACTTCTCCTTCAGGCGGTTGACCGCCAGCTCCGTGGTCTTCATGCCCACGTCGGCCATGATGAGGATGTCGGAGAGGTCCTCGTAGAAGTCGTCGTCGAGCTCCTTGTAGTTCTGCACGAGCTCGTTCATGCGGCCGGTGAAGATCTCCCGGGTCTTGCGCATGCCCTGCTTTATCTTATCGAAAAGTCCCATATTGCGTTCCTCCTACAGGTTGGTGATGGGCTACATGTTGGTGATGGGGTCGTTGAGCTTGACCGACACGGTCTTCGACACGCCCTTCTCCTGCATCACCACGCCGTAGAGCGCGTCGCAGCGCTCCATCGTGCCCTTGCGGTGGGTGATGACGATGAACTGGGTGTTCGCCGAGTAGGATTTGAGATAGTCGGCGTAGGTGTCGATGTTGGCGTCGTCCAGCGCCGCCTCGATCTCGTCGAGCACACAGAAGGGCGTGGGCTTGAGGTCGAGGATGGCAAACAGGATCGCGATGGCCGTCAGCGCGCGCTCCCCGCCGGAGAGCAGCGAAAGCATCTGCAGCTTCTTCCCCGGCGGCTGGGCCACGATGTCGATGCCGCAGTTGAGCGCATCCTTCGGGTCGTTTAGCCGCAGCTCCGCCGTTCCGCCGCCGAAGAGGCGGGTGAAGGTCCTCGCGAAGTTCTGGTTGATGAGGGCGAACTGCTCCCTGAACTGGCTCTCCATCTGCTTTTCCAGATCGGCGATGATGCCCTCCAGGTCGGTTCGCGCCTTGATTAGGTCGTCCCGCTGGCCGCTCAGTTCCTCCACGCGCTCCATCGTGCGGCGGTACTCGTCCACGGCGGCCACGTTGACCGTGCCCATCTCCCGGATGCGCGCGCGGATGGCGGCAATGCGCTTCTCGCTCTCGGTCAGCTTGAAGCCCTCCTGGCGGAAGGATTCCGCCCCCTCGGCCGTCAGCTCGTAATCCTCCCAGATGCGGTCCTGAATCTGCTTGTACTCGCCCTCCACGCGGGCCAGCTGCAGCTCGCTGCGGTGGTGCTTGTCGCTGAATTCGTCCAGCCGCGCGCGGATGGCGTCCACATTGTCCGCGATCCGCTGCAGCTTCGCCTGGGCGCCCACGCGGCGCTCGTCGCCCGCGTTGAACGCGGCGCGCGCCGAATCGAGCTGGCCGCGCTCGGACTCCAGGCTCGCCAGGTCGGACTCCAGCGAAGCCGCGCTCTCGGTGAGCTCCCGCTCGCACCTGGTCAGCTGCTCCTCGGACTCGGCCAGCAGCCGCGAGCTGTCCTCGGCCTCCCGGGTCAGCCGGTCGCGCAGCTCCCGCGCGGCCTCCAGATCGCGCCGGGCCTCGGCCAGGGAAACCCTGGCGTCGGAAACGGCGGCGCGCAGCGCCTCGTTTTCGCTCCGCTTGGCGAAGATTTGCTCCTGGAGCTGCCGAACTTCCTCCTGGCGGCTGCCGGTGGAGCGCTCGGCGTCCTCCTGCTGGCCGTCCAGGCCGGAGAGCGAGGCGCTCACGTCGGCCAGCTGCTCCTGCAGCCGCGAACGCTCGGCCTCGGCGCGCTCCACGCGCGCGTCGTTGGCGGCCTGCTCATCCAGCGCGGCCTTCAGCAGCTCGTCCGCGCGGCCGCAGAGCACCTCCTGCTCGTGCAGCGCGTCGTAGAGCTCGCCGCGCTCGCGCTTCAAGCCGGCGCGCTCCGCATCCATTCCTTCATATATCTCGCGCAGTTTGCCCAGCTCTTCGCCGATGGCCTTCAGCCTGGCCTCGGTCTCCTCGATCTCCCGGGAGCGGGAGAGCAGGCTGGTCATGCGCGACTGCACGCTTCCGCCGGTCATCGAGCCGCCGGAGTGCATCACGTCGCCCTCCAGCGTCACCAGCCGCAGCTGGTAGCGCGCGGCGCGCTGTATGGCGATGGCGCTGGTCAGGTCCTCCGCCACCACCGTCCTGCCGAGCAGGTTCTCCATCACGCCCCGGTACTTCGGATCGTAGGAGACCAGCTCGCTGGCCACGCCCAGGCAGCCGGGCAGGCTCAGCACCTGCCGCTCCTGGGGCGTGAGCGTGCGCCCGCGCACCGAGCCGATGGGCAGGAAGGTCGCCCGACCGAAGCGGTTCGCGCGCAGGTACTCGATCATGCGCTTGGCATCCTCATCCCGGTCCACCACGATGTTCTGCAGCGCCCCGCCCAGCACCATGTCCACGGCGCGCTCCAGCTTGGCGGGCACGCGGATCAGGTCCGCCACCACGCCGTGCACGCCGGAGTCCGGATTCCTCCGGGCCTGCAGCAGCACCTGCTTGACCGAGTTGTTGTAGCCCTCGTAGTCGCGCTGCATCTCCCGCAGCAGCTTCATGCGGGAGTCCGCGCTCTGGCGCTGGGCCTGGAGGTCGCTGACCTGGTTGGAAAGCGCCTGCAGGCGGTCGTTGAGCGCCTGCACCCGCTCGTTGTGGTTCGCGGCCTGGCCCTTGAGCTCCGTCCGGCGCGCCTCCTCGGCGGCCAGGCGCTCCCGGGCCTCGGCGACCTGTTGGTTCAGCGATTCCACGCCCGCCTGCTGACGCGCGCGCTCGCCCTCCATGTTCTCGATCTGGCTCTGCAGCGCGGACTGCATGGCGCTCAGCCGCGCGCGCTGGGAGCGCACGTCGCCCAGGCGGTTCATCGCCTGGATGATCTGCTGCTTCATCCGCTCGGAGGTCTCCTCCAATTCGGTCAGCGCCTTCTCGGCGGCGTCCAGCTCGGCCTCCCTGGTGGAGAGCTGGCTCGTCTGCTCCTCCAGCGCGGTGGAGTCCGCCTCGAGCTGGGCCGTCAACGCGCCGATGCGCTCGTAGACGCCCTCGCGCCCCCGGCCGGCGGCGTCGCGCTGCTCCAGCAGCCTGCCCCGCTCCTTCTTCAGAGCCGAGATGCGCTCGCGCAGCACACCCACCGCGCCCTCCCGGGCCTCCACCTGGCGGATGAGCTCCTGCACCGCGTCGCGCTGCTCGGCCGAGGCGGCCTCGAGCTCCATCAGCTCCCGCTGGCAGGTCTCGCGCTCGCCCTGGCTTGCCTCCAGCTCCCGATTGGATTGCAAAATCGACTCGCCCAGCGCTTCCACCGACTGCTTGAGCTCGGCGATGCGGGCCTCGTAGCGCTCGGTGCGCAGCAGGAACACGTTCAGGTCGAGTATCTTCAGTTCGTCGCGCAGGGTCAGGTACTCCCGGGCCGTCTCGCTCTGCGCCTTCAGCGGCTCCACGCGCTCGTTCAGCTCGGCCAGTATGTCCTCCACGCGGTCCAGATTGGCGCTGGTGTTGTCCATGCGCCGCTGGGCGTCGGTCTTGCGCGCCTTGAACTTGACGATTCCGGCGGCCTCCTCGAACACCTGCCGGCGATCCTCGGACTTGACGGAGAGGATCTCGTCGATCCTGCCCTGCCCGATCAGCGAATAGCCGTCCTTGCCGATGCCGGTGTCGCGGAAGAGATCCACGATGTCGCGCAGGCGGCAGGCCGCGCCGTTGATCTTGTACTCGCCCTCGCCGCTTCTATACACCCGGCGGGTGACGGAGACCTCAGTGAAGTCGATGGGCAGCGCGCGGTCGGCGTTGTCGAACACCAGCGTGACCTCGCAGAATGCCAGGCGGCGGCGCTTCTCGGTGCCGCCGAAGATCACATCCTCCATCTTCGCGCCACGAAGGGACTTGGCACTCTGCTCGCCCAGCACCCACTTCACCGCGTCGGCGATGTTGCTCTTGCCGCAGCCGTTGGGGCCGACGACGCCCGTGATGCCGTCCTCAAACAGGATCTCCGTCGGGTCCGCGAAGCTCTTGAACCCGTGGACGATTAGCTTCTTAAGTCTCAAACTAGTGGTACGCTCCCATTCTCTTCAGTGCTTCCAGCGCCGCCGCCTGCTGGGCGCCCTGCTTGCTGGTTCCCTCGCCCGCGCCCAGCTCCTCGCCCTCGCGCAGGACCCTGTAGCGGAACACCGGCGCGTGAGGCGGGCCCTCCATGGACAGGAACTCGTACTCCGGCATGCCGCCGTCCCGCTGCAGAAGCTCCTGCAGCCGGGACTTGGCGTCCAGGTGATCCTGGAGCATCTCCGGCTTGAGCTCGTCCTTCAGAAACAGCGACACCAGCCGCACGGCCTCGTCAAAGCCCGCGTCCAAGTACACGGCGGCCAGCACGGCCTCCGCCACGTCGCAGAGGATCGACGGCTTCTCGCGCCCGCCGCTGCGCTCCTCGCCCACGGACAGGCGGATGTACGCGCCCAGGTTCAGCCTGCGCGCGGCCCGGCAGAGCGTCTCCTCCCGCACCAGCTGGGCGCGGATGCGGGTGAGCTTGCCCTCGTCCACGTCCGGCAGCTCGAAGTACAGGTAGCGGCTCACCGCCAGCTCCAGTACCGCGTCGCCCAGGAACTCCAGCCGCTGGTAGTGGGGCACGTGGTGGTCGCCGCCGAAGGAGGGGTGCGTCAGCGCTGTCTCCAGCAGCTTCTCATCGCGGAAGGTGTGGGTCAGCCGCGCCTCCAAATCCCGAAGATGCATCTCAGATGTGCGCCTCGATGTAGGAGACGATGTCGCCGACGGTCTTGATGGACATCAGCACCTCATCCTCCACCGTGAGGTCGTACTCGTTCTCCAGATCCATGATGAGCATCATCAGGTTCGCGCTGTCCGCCCCCAGATCCTCGACCAGACGGGCGCCGGGCGCGACCTTCGCCGGGTCCACCGGCAACTGCATCAGGATGTACTCCTTCACCTTGTCAAAAACGTTCATTCCAAAGCCTCCTTACGATTCCCGCGCCTCGCTCGAGGCGCGCAAGCCCTGCTGTATCTTCTCCACGACGCCGCCCTCGAGCATGCGCCGGGCCTGGGCCACGGCGTTCTCGATGGCCTCGGGGCCGGAGCTTCCATGGGCCTTGACCACGGCCCCGTTCACGCCCAGCAGCGGCGCGCCGCCCACCACATTGTAGTCGAGCTTTCCCTTGATCTTCGAGAGCACCGGCTTCACCAGCGCGCCGCCCAATTTGACCGGCAGCGGCGCCGCGTTGATCTCGTCCTTCATCATGCCGAACATGGCCTTGGCCAAGCCCTCGGTGTGCTTGAGGATCAGGTTGCCGTCGAAGCCGTCCGCCACGGCCACGTCGAAGTCCCCGGTGAAGATGTCCCGCGCCTCGCAGTTGCCGGCGAAGCGGAAGTTCGACTGGGCGGACATCAGCTCGTAGGTCTCCTTGACGAGCTTGTTTCCCTTCTCCGCCTCCGCGCCGATGT
>CANQGC010000200.1 GCA_947600345.1 uncultured Clostridia bacterium | reverse complement strand
GGGCACGAACTCCCAGGTCTTGTCGCGCTTGAGCGCCGCAACCTCCACGCCGCGGGCCAGGTTGTTGCCCGAGAGCTTCATGATGTCGTCCAGCGGGCGCTGGATGCCGTCGAATATGCTTCCGATCAGGCCGGGGCCCAGCTCGACTGACAGCGGCATGCCCGTGGACACGACCTCCTCGCCGGGGCCAAGGCCCGAGGTCTCCTCGTAGACCTGCACCGAAGCCAGGTCGCCGTGGATCTCGATGATCTCGCCGATGAGCCTCTCCTTGGCGACGCGAACCACGTCGAACATGTTCGCGTCCTTCATGCCCTCGGCGATGACGAGCGGTCCCGCAACCTTCTTGATGATTCCGTTGCTCATAGTTGACTCCTCACTTATACGATGTCGCTGCCCACGGCCCGAATGACCGATTCATTCACCGCGCGGATGCCCATGCCCGTATTGCCGTAGACCCCGGGAATGGGAATCACCGCCGGGAGCGGCTGTTCGCCGAGCCGGGCGAGCTCGTCGCGCACGAGCTCCGCCAGGTGCTCGGTGATGTAGATGACCGAGCAATCCTCGCCCTCGAGCGCGCGAAGCAGGCGCTTAGCCTCCTCCGCCGTCTCGGCGTAGTGGGTCTCGAGGCCGAGCGCCGCGAAGCCGTAGACCGACGCCCGGTCTCCGATCACCGCCATCTTAGACATAGATTCCCGGCACCCTCTCTCTGATGATATTCTCGGCGAGCTGGTTGCGCTTGGCCGAGAGGATGAGCCGCACGGCGGCGATCTCCGTGGTCTTGGCGTGGTAGTAGGCCAGTATCGGCGCGCAGCTGAAGCTGTCCCAGCGGGCGTCGTCCATCAGATCCGCCACCGCGTCGGCGCACCACTTCTCCAGCGCAGCCGCGCCGGACTTCATGGCCTCCACGCAGCCGCCGTAGCTCGTGGAAGCCACCGCGTCGCACAGCGCCTCCACGCCCTGGGCGGCGGCGGATTCCAGCTCGCGCACGTTCAGCGTGCCGCCGTCGTACACGGCGTTTTCGATGAAGGAGAGCGGTCGCTCCGTGACGGCGCAGCGGTACGCCGCCTTCAGGTTGGCGGTGTCGATCAGCAGCTGCGCGTACCGCTGAATGAAGCGATCGCCGCTGCTGCGGGCCGTCCGCTCGATTTCCCGAAACATCGCGTTGTCCACGTAGATGTCGCAGACCTGGCCGTCCTGGGTGCGCAGTATGAGCGCCATGGCCTCCTCGCAGACCTCGGCCAGAACCGGGTCGAGCCCGGCATACTCCCTGCGGCGGACGCAGTCGAATATGAATTCGCCCTTTTCGGTGCCGCCATCCAGCAGCAGGTCCTGCGCGTCCATCCCCGAGAAGGCCGCCTTGACGGAGGCCTTGACGTTGTGGTAATCGACGGGGAGGCGCAGAATCCGCAGCGCCTCGTCCCCGGCGAGCTCGGACACGAAGTCCCAGAGCTCCCGCCGGGCGTCGGCGATGACGCGCTCCGCGTCCTCGCCCTCCTGGGAGTGGTAGCCGCGGTCGCGAATCAACCGCAGCGCCGCGGCGTAGCTCTCGGCGGCGAGCAGCTGCTCCACATCCTGCCTCGTCAGAAGCGAGGTCTCCCTCGCCCGCACGCGGGCGACGCTATAGGTGTATTCCTTCATGCCGTCACCCCTGGCCGAACAGGCAGCCCTTCACCACGTCGTGCAGGCGGTCGCGCTCCGATTCCAGCAGCGCGTCAATGGAGCAGTTCTCCTCGATGCTGCCGTAGGAGAGTATGAAGCCGCCGTCCATCTCCCGCGTCTCGTCCGATACGGTCAGCCCCTTCGCCTCCGCCGCGGAGACGAAGGCCGGCGTGACGCGCGCGCGGTCGCGCTTGGACAAGAGCAGCATGCCGCGCTCGCCGGTGGCGTAGCGCTCCAGCAAGCGGGTCATGAATTCGAAGTAGGCTTTGTCGTCCAGCCCGACGAGCTTGACGTGCGCGTCGTGGATGACGCCCTCGATGATGCGCTGCTTCTCGCGCAGAAGCGCGCTCTTCTTCGATATGTCGCCGGTGGAGTGGGCGCGCGATACGATGCGCTTGAACTCGAGCTCCGCGCGCTGGGCGGCGTCCGCCTCGACCGCCTTCGCGTCCTCCCGGGCGCGGGAGACGGTGCGCTCCGCCGAGGCTCGGGCCTCGCTCAGCTTCTGCTCCGCGGCAGCGCTCGCGTCCCTGGCAATCTCCTCCAGTATCCTATCCAGGCCGTTCAAATGGATCACATCCTTATCCCGCCGGAGGGAATCAAACGTTCAGACCGGCGATGCCGAAGATCGAGAGGATCGAAACCAGCAGCGCCAGGATGGCGTAGGTCTCGACCATCGCCGCGAAGATTATGCCCTTGCTCATCTGGTCGGGCTTCTTGGCGATCATGTGGATGCCGGCGACCGCCGCCTTGCCCTGGCTGATGGCCGAGAGCAGGCCGACGATGGCGATGGGCATGCACGCCGCGAAGTACATCAGGCCCTTGGCGAAGGACAGCGCCTCGGCGGTGCCGCCCAGGATGCCGATCTGACTGAGCGTGATGAAGGCGATCAGCAGGCCGTAGATGCCCTGCGTGCCCGGAAGGAGCTGCAGAATGAGGACCTTCGAGAACTTCCCCGGATCCTCCGTGACGACGCCCGCCGCCGCCTGACCTGCCATGCCGACGCCGATGGCCGAGCCGATGCCCGCCAGAATCGAAGCCAGAGCCGCGCCCGCCAGCGCCAATACCATGCCGATATTTTCCATGTCAAAACTCCTCCTTGAATTTGTAATTCTTTGTGTGCGCCGCGAACGGGGTGAACTCCCGCGCGCCGCCCTCAAAAAATTTCCCGAAGAATTCCACGAACTGCAGGCGGTTCGTGTGCACATACGCGCCCAGCGCGTTGATGCCCAGATTGATCGAGTGGCCGATCACGAACACCAGCGCGAATATGATCGCGCCGACGATGCCGTCGCCGAACATCGAGCCCATTTTGTTGAACACTTGGGCGATGACGCCCGTCGCGAGCCCCAGCGCCAGCAGGCGCGAGTAGGACAGGATGTCGCTAAGCCAGCTCGTCACGCCGTAGAGGGAGTACGCGCCCTTGGCCAGGCGCTTGCCCATCTTGTTCTTTGGCGCGGTGAACAGCAGTATGCCCACGGCCCCGATGCCGGCCACGATGGCGGCCGCCGTGCCGATGGGCGCGGGCAGCTTGGTGGTCATACCCGTCATGGACAGGAACATGTCCACCCGGAACAGGTAGACGATGCCGCCGCCCACCAGCATGAACCAGAAGATGCAGTCGCCGAAGGCGGCGTAGTAGTCCTTCGCCTTCAGGCACTGGTAGAGCTTGATGCCCAGGCCCGTGAACAGGTGCACGATGCCGATGGCGAAGCTGAACATCAGCATCCGCATCGGCTCCTTGATCGGCTCGAACCACAGCGGCGGGATGGTCACTTCGTGGTGGAAGAAGGTGCGCGTGATGGTGGGGATCGCGTCGCCGAAGTAGCTGCCGAACATCACGCCCCAGAAGACCGTGGAGATGCCGCAGTACATGAACATCCGCAGCGACTTGCGCATGCCGTCCTCCATGTTGGGGAACTTCTTCAGCGCGATCAGGCACCCCAGGAACATGATCAGCCCGTAGGCCGCGTCCGAGAGCATCATGCCGAAGAGCACGTAGTAGAACGCCGCCATGATAGCCGTGGGGTCGATCTCCCGCCTGGTGGGCAGGGCGAAGGTCTTGACGATGCCCTCCACCGGCTGGGCCAGGTAGCGGTTCTTGAGCAGCACCGGCGCCTTCCTGCCGCCATCCTCGATCTCCGCGGCGGCGTTGTACTCGTGCTCCAGCGTGGCCGTCAGCGACGGGGCCAGCTCCGTGGGCACGTAGCCCTGGAGCACGAACACGCTGTTGCGCTGGCTGAGCTTGGAGAGCACCTCGTACTTCTCGGCGCGCATGGCGTAGTAGTCCGCCATGAAGCGCAGGGAGTCCGCCGCGTCCCTGTGGGAGGCGATCTGCTCCTCCAGCGACTTGATCTCGCCCTCGAGCGTCGCGATCTCTTCCTTTAATTCCTTCGTGCGCGCGGCGGGCACGCCGTCGAAGGAGGTCTTCATCCGGGAGAAGCCCAGAGAGCGCAAGCGCTTCTCGCACTCCGAGGCCTGCTTCCTGGCGCAGAGCGCGAACACGCAGGTCTGCTGGGCCGCGGCGTTGACGATCTCGATGTGCAGCGGCGGCGCGTCCTGCTGGGCGCTGTACTTCGCGCTGAGTTGCTCCAGCGTCAGCTCCTCCGGGAACATACCAATTATACAGGCGCACTGCTTCGAGCCCTGCTCCGAGAGGGACACGTCCAGCGGCAGCCACGGCGCGAGCTCGTCGATCTCCGAGCGGCAGCGCACGATGCGGCCCTCGCGCTCGCCGATCTCCTCCGCGTTGGAGAGGATGTCGTGCGCGGCGGCCATCGCGTCCGGAATGCCGTCCACATAGGAATAGTACTGCGCCGCCGTCAGCGCCTCGCGGCCGTTGAGCGAGGCGAACAGGCCTCGGTTCTCGGGGGCGTAGCGGTTGAGGGTCTCCAGCGCCCGCTCGGCGAGGGTGTGCTCGCGCATGAACTCCGCCTGGGAGTCGCTGGTGTTCATGATGGAAAAGCCGAGCGCCTCGTTCGCCGGGTCCGGCGACGAGATGTCGACGCAACGGCGGCGCTGCAGGTACTCCAGCACCGCCTTCCGATCCTTCTTGTTGCCGTATATCGTGATACGGCTCATCGGCACTTTCAAGGCAAGCTCCTATTCTACGCCCTGCCAACCAGGGCGTCGATCACCAAATCCACGGCGCGGCCGCGGTTCGCGGCGGCGCTCTTCTCCAGCAGCGCAGCTTCGCCCTTCGCGTCGTTCGCGGCGTTCTTCTCGATCGCCGCGGCCGCCGACTTCGCCTCGGCGGTTCGGGCCTCGATCTGCTTCTGCGCCCTGGCCTTCGCCGCCTCCGCGATGCGCTTCGCCTCCGCCTCCGCGCCGCGCAGGATCTGCGCGCACTCGGACTCGGCGCGCGCCATCGCATCCTGGGCCGCGCCCTCCGCCTCGACGATCCGCATGATGGATTCCTTCGCCATTCCTAACCGCCCTTCCGCATGAATTGATCCGGGGACCGGCAGTCCTCACAGGTTTCTATGCAAAGACTTACCACACTATATCTACCTACTGAGTATATCATATGAATTATTGACAGTCAACATAAATCCCTCAAAAATTTGTTACTTTTCCGCCAAAAGGGGGAGGGGGTGGGAGCGTCCGGACGGCGGCGAACGCTTCGGAGCGAATTGCCTCGCGCCGCGCAGCTTCGGCTCGATTTCGCCATGCAAAATCCAATTATCGCCACAAAAAGGACATATTGGCAGCCTATATGTGTGCAACAAATTATGATACAATAGCGTCAGATTATCGTGGCCGAAGCTGGCCGCAAAACCAGACCGGAGGTTATTATGATGAAAAGGATTCGCATTGCGCTTGCACTCGTCATCGCGGCGGTGCTTCTGAGCTCGCTGGCGCTCATCAGCCAGGCCGAGCCCGCGGCCGAGCGGGAGTGGCAGGCGGATCTTACGCAGCTGATGGATCCCGGCGA
>CANQGC010000199.1 GCA_947600345.1 uncultured Clostridia bacterium | reverse complement strand
CGCTGGCCGCGCTGCTGGGCGGGGCGCTGATCCTGGCGGCGGCATACGCGGCGCTTCGCTTCGCCATCGCGCCGGTGTACCGCTTCACCGAATGGGTGCCCGAATCGCTGGTTTCGCTGAAGGCCATGCGCGCGGTGTTCTGGAACCGCGCATCGGACGCGGCGCGGCTGATCTCCATCCGCACGCCCGCGTCGGCGCGCATCGCGTTCTGGGGCGCGCTGGATCGCGCGGGCGCGATGGCGCTGCTGCTGGGCCTGGCGCTGGGCCGGAGCAGGGCGCGCAGGCTCCGCGCGCCGGCTCCATGAGGAAATCATCGCGCGGGGAACCTTCATGAGGAGAGGCTTCTCAGGGGAAATCTCCAAAGATGAATTTCACATAACAATCGTGGCAAAAGCTGGAACCAAACCACCGGGGGCGGCGTCTAACGGGAAGACGCATCCGAAGCATCGCCAGGGCGCCGGGCTCCTTCCAAAGGCGCGCCCTCGATGGGATCGGCATCCGCTTCGACCAAATCAATCAGGCAAATCCAATCAGGCAAATCAATCAGGGAGGGATTCAGAAACATGAAACGCTCAATCTTCACCATCGCATTGGCGGCGCTGCTGGCGCTGTGCCTCGTGCTTCCCACGGCCTCGCTCGCGGAGGTATACGCCACGGTATCCATGTCCACCAACGGCGGCTCGCTCTTCGTGCGCTCCGGCCCCGGCCGCGACTATAAGGCCGTCACCACCATTCACGACGGCGACGACATCACCGTGCTCAAGTACGGCAGCGTCTGGTCAAAGATCGAAACCGAGAGCGGCAAGGTGGGCTACATCAAGAACCTCTACATCGACGATGGCGACTCCGACTACGCGGCGGGCACCGACTACGTCAGCGCCTACACCGCCTACACGACGGGCAACGTCAACCTCCGCTCCGGCGCGTCCACCGACACCAAGGCCATCAAGACGCTGAGCAAGGGCACGAAGGTATCGGTGCGCGGCAAGAACGGCGACTTCCGGCTGGTGCAGACGAGCAACGGCACGCAGGGCTACGTCAGCAGCAAGTATCTCTCGAAGAAGAAGCCCAGCGGCTCGAGCTCCTCGGGCAGCGGCAGCAGCGGCTCCTCCTCGACGGTGACGAAGAAGATCAACGGGGCCTACGTCAACGTGCGCGCCGGTGGCGGCACGAGCTATAAGGTGGTCGCGGTGCTCTCCCGCGGCACCAAGGTGGAGGTCCTCAAGGTGGGCAACTACTGGGTGCAGATTCGCTGCGGGAGCATCAAGGGCTGGGTCAAGAAGCAGTACCTGAAGTAAAGTCAGAAGCGAATTTCGACAAACAGAGCCGGCAGCACACGCGCTGCCGGCTCTGTCCGTCAAAGCCCCACCGTAGCCCCAGCAGGGAGAATCCAAGGAACCTCAGGTTCCTTGGCAGGTCCCGGGCAGCGCCCGGGCAGGTCCGGGCAGCGCCCGGCGGGTCTGGGCGGAGCCCAGCGGGTCCGGGCAGCGCCCGGCACAACCCCAGCGGCCCGCGGCCAACAATCACCGCCCATCAATGCGCACCAACGCCCCATCGCCCCATACCGCGGGCCGCCCGAAGCGAGTTTTGGCTTGGGAAGCCGACCGGCTTCCCAAGCCAAAGAGCAAACGAACGCACCGCATCACGGAGTACCCGCACAAGCATAGGGATAAACGAATTCCCATCGCGTTCCCCTCCGCCAAAACATCACGGAAAGACGCTGTAGAGCAGCACGCCCAACACCCCCGCGCCAAACATCACCCACATGGGGTTGGGCTTCCACCTGCGCAGCACAAACAGCGCAGCGGCAAAAATCCCGGCGGCGGCGAGGTCCAGGTTCTCCGTCAGCCTCGCCGGCAGCGCGCGCTGGCCGTAGAGGGCGAGGATCAATAGCGATATGCCCGCCGAGGCGATCATCGCCACCACCGCCGGGCGCAGCCCGGCCAGTATGCCCTGCACCAGCGTCAGCCCCTTGTACCTGTAGTAGGCCCAGGCCAGGATCAGCACGATCACGCAGGACGGCAGCACGCAGCCCCCCGTGGCAATCAGCGCGCCGGGCAGCCCCGCGATGCGGATGCCCACGAAGGTCGCGGCATTGATGGCGATGGGCCCGGGCGTCATCTCGGCAATCGTCATGATGTCGGCAAACTGGGCCATCGTCAGCCACGGATGGATGTCCACCACCTGCTGCTGGATCAGCGGCATCGCCGCGTAGCCGCCGCCCACGGAGAATAGCCCGATCTGTATGAAGCTCCAGAAGAGCTGCAGAAGGATCACTTGCCCGCCTCCCTTCCGCGCTTGCGCAGCGTGTCCGCCGCGCCGATCAGGCCGCAGACCAGTATGATGAGCAGTATGTTGACGTTGAAGAAGCGCGCGGCAACGAACGCTCCCAGCATCACCAGCACGGGAAGCGCGCGCTTCAGCTTCAGGATGCCCCGGCATAGATCGATCACCACGTTGGCGATCACCGCCGCCACGCCCGCCAGCATGCCCTTCATCACCAGGCTGACAATTCGGTTGTCGCGGAACGCCGCATAGAAGAGCGATATCACCGATATGATCACCAGCGGCGGCAGCACCGCCCCCAGCGCCGTCAGCAGCGCGCCCGGCACGCCTGCGATGCGGTAGCCGATCAGTATGCTGGCGTTCACGGCGATGGGCCCGGGCGAGGATTGGGCGATGGCGGTCAGGTCGAGCATCTCCTGCTCGTCGATCCACTTGAGCTGCTCCACAAACTTTCGCCGCATCAGCGGTATGATGACATATCCCCCGCCGAAGGTGCAAGCGCTCAGCTGGAGGGTGGAGAGAAAGAGCGTCCCGTATTTCGTTTGCGTTTCAGGGTTTTTCATGCCTTCATTATAGCACAGATGAATGGATAGTGAAAGCCTTCGCCGCAAATTTTGTGTGGGACGGAGGCGATGTCCGGCGGTTGCCGCCGGGATTGGTTCGTGTTATAATGGTGCGGAGGAAGCGGAGGAGGAAGGCGGCATGATCGAGGTGGTGGCGGCGCTGATTCGCGACGGGGATCGCGCGCTGCTGTGCAAGCGGCCCGAGGGCAAGAACCAGGGCGGCAGATGGGAGTTTCCCGGCGGGAAGATCGAGCCGGGCGAGAGCGGCGAGGCGGCGCTGTTTCGCGAGATCGTGGAGGAGTTGGGCGCGGAGCTGGAGGTCGGCGCGGCGCTGTGCGACGTGGTGCAGGAGTATCCCGGCCGCACGGTGCACCTGATGCTCTACGACTGCCGCGTGGCTCGGGGTACGCCGCGCAAATTGGAGCACAGCGACATGCGCTGGGTGCCGCTGGAGGAGATTTCGCAGTACGACCTCTGCCCGGCGGACCGGAAGCTGGTGGAGCGGCTAGCCCAGCCATGAGCGCGCAACAGCCCAAAGGGATTCCAAAGGGGCCGCGCCCTTTGGCGGGTCTGGGCAGCGCCCAGTGGGTCTGGGCAAAGCGGCCGCCACGATCCTTCATCCCCGCCGGAATTCCATTCCACGCATCAAAAGAAAACTTCCCCAGCTTCTGACAATTTTCCCGTGTTTTACGTCTATATAGGTAGTAAGAATCCATTCCAGGAGGGATTCCCGTGAAAAGGACGCTCACGCTGCTGCTTGCGCTGCTTCTGCTATGCCCGGCAAGCCTCGCGGAGGATGCCGCCGAAGCTCCGCCCGCTTCCGGCTCCGCAAGGGAGTACGCGAACTGGCTGGAGGCAGCCCTGCCCGGCGCAGGCTTCTCCGACGCCGAGACGCCGGATTTCTGCATGAAATACCTCGGCGCGGACTACGACCTCCTCGCCCGGACGGACGCGCGCTACGGAACCTACGTCGCCGCCGCACGCAAGGCGAGCGCGCCAGCCCTCCCGGAGGATGCCTCCTCCAGCGAGGACACTGAGTTCTCGCCTCGGGGCGCTCGGCGGATCTGGACGCTGACCGGCGGAGGGGAGACCCTCTACCGCTTCATCCTGGGGGAGAACGTGGAACTGTACGCATTCGACGGCGGCGCGCACATGATCGCCACGCTCCGGGACTCAGCGGTGCGTCCCTTCGAGAAGCCCGCCGTCGCCATCTGGGAGGCCGCGGACGCCGCGAGTCGCAAGAAGCTGCGCTACATGCGCGAGAAGGGCTTCGAGCCACAGGCGGGCGGCTACGACGGCGCGGGCTGGGTGCAGGCGCGCGCCCAGCTTGCCGTGGAGCTGCACAGCATCGAAACCTGGCGCGCGGGCATCACCGACGAGCCCACAACCTTCTACCTGGACGCGGAGGCGCTGCCGCCGCTCACCGCCGAGAACAGCGCGCCCCGGCAGCGCGGCGGCCGCGATCTCTTCGCGCTCGCCACCCCCATCGGACTGCACTACCTTCCAGAGGGAAAGGGTGCGCAGTCGCTTGAGCTCATGCTCGGCCCCGGCGGCGCGAAGGGCGTGCGCGACGTGGAAAACCAGTGCATCTGGGAGGCCGGGCCGGGCTTCGACGAGGCGCTCCGCATGGTGGAAGCCATACTCGGCTACCGCCCCGGCGACGCGGACTTCTCCGATCGGGCCAGCGTGCGCGCCACGCTGGAATGGGGCGGGAGCGAGCCTTCCTACCTTGACGGGAAGCGCGGCTCAAGGAGCATCGACGATGCGGCGGCGCTGCGCAAACTCGACGCGCTGCTCGATGCCGCCGACCTGGGCCAAGGCGGCTACAACTGCCCCTCGCCCTGTTTTCTGACGCTGGAGTACGCGGACGGAAGCAAGGCAAGCCTCGCCGTGGCGATCAACTCATTCGATTATTTCTTCTACCGCGGGCTGGGCATCCAGACCGGGGAGGGAATCCTGGGCCTCTTTGGATTGGATTCCGGGGACATCGTTTAGGATTCGACGCAAGGGCAAAGCAAAGGGACCGCCTCGCACGAGGCGGTCCTCTTCACGCTTACCAGGGATCAGTTGTCGGAGGTCAGGAACTTGTAAACCACCGCCGCCAGCGCGCCGCCGACCAGCGGGGCGACCAGGAACACCCAGTAGCAGGCCAGCGACTCGCCGCCCATCAGCAGCGCCGGGCCGAAGCTGCGCGCCGGGTTCACGGACGTGCCGGTGAAGTAGATGCCCAGGATGTGCACCAGCGTCAGCGTGAGGCCGATCACGATGCCCGCCACGGCGCTGTTCTCCACCTTGCTGGTCACGCCCAGGATCGCGAGCACGAACACGAAGGTCAGGATGATCTCGATCAGCAGGCTCAGGCCGACGCTTCCGTTGTAGAGCGCATTGCAGCCCAGGCCGTTGGCCTTGCCGATGAACATCGCCAGCAGCGCCGCGCCCACGATCGCGCCCAGGAACTGGGCCACGACGTAGCCCACGAAGTCCTTCGCGCTCAGCTTTCCGCTGATCAGCATGGCGATGGATACCGCCGGGTTGATGTGGCAGCCGGACACGTTGCCGATGGAGTAGGCCATCGCCACGATCACCAGGCCGAAGGCCAGCGCCGTCAGCAGGTAGCCCGCCGGATTGTCCACGGAGCACTTCACCACCACGGCCGTGCCGCAGGCGAACAGCACCAGCACGCAGGTGCCGATGAACTCCGCGATGTACTTTTTGATGGAACTCATGAATACCCCCCCTTTTTTTGTTTTTTGAATTCGATTTATTATATACGGTTTTTTAAATTCTGTCAAGATTTGGGTGGAATTGTGTTATGATCGTTGGGGGGGGG